>CAYNDW010000049.1:0-16215 GCA_964395375.1 uncultured Cytophagia bacterium | reverse complement strand
CATTTGGACACTGGTGGACACCAATCTTGTGGGCAAAAGCAGTGAAGCTTTCATTTTTAGAAAGGATGGGCAATTTATCGCGCATCGTGATCGGCGCAAAGTGTTGGAGCGGCAATATTTCCGCAACGCCGACATTATTGCCGCCATTGCGCAGGGACGGAGTGGGCATAAGATTTATGTGACGGAGGACACGGGCGTCGAAATGCTTGCGGTATATGCCCCAATCGCCGGAGAAAACTGGGGCATACTCATCCAGCAGCCCACGAGCGAGGCTTTTGAGCCAACGCGCACGATTCGGGTTCAAGTTTTTGCATTAATGTTCTTGTGTGCGATTATCGCCGCTTTGGTAGCCGCATTGTACACGCAGCAGATTGTCAAGCCGGTGAATCAATTGCTCGCCGGAATCGAGATCATTTCGCGCGGCGACTTACATTACAAGGTGCCGCGTCTTGGAAGAGATGAACTGGGCACTCTGGCTTTTCATTTCAATGCAATGACCACAAGGCTGCGCAGAATACAAAAAAAGCTGCAGCGCACGCAGCGATTGGAGATTTTAAACAAACTTTCCGCCGTGCTTTCGCATGAAATCCGCAATCCGCTGAACGCGATGGTCATTAACATGCAATTGATGCGGCGCGAGTTCAACAAATCTGAAATTGATCTTCCGAAACTCAACCACTTTTATCAAATATTGTCTTCCGAAATTCGCCGCGTGGATGATTTGGTGAGTAATTTCCTGCTGATTGCACGCCCACCTCAATTAGAGAAATCTCCTCAAAAACTGGAAGAGCTGCTGAACAATCTGGTCAAAGTAGAAGTTCCGGAAGTGTTGCCGAAAGGAATTCGGGTGATAAGAAAATTTCGCGTTCCCACTTTGGAAGCGAGCATTGATCCAAAAAAAATCTATCAAGTATTTCTTAATATTTTTCTCAATGCGGTTCAAGCAATGCCAGGCGGTGGACGCTTGACCATTGGACTTGAACTTCATACTCGTCGGCATAGTGCTACTTTCACCCGACAATATGCCGCGGTTTCTTTTGAAGATTCGGGCAAAGGCATTCGCAAGGAACACCTTTATAAAATATTCGACTTTTATTTCTCAACCAAGAAGGGCGGGAGCGGTATCGGTTTGGCGATTGCACAACAAATCGTCGAAAAGCACGGTGGCAAGATTATTGTTAGGAGTAAAATGGGGGTTGGGAGTAAATTCACCGTCTATTTGCCGTTAAATAGTGCGGAAGACTAAAAAAATATTGTAACCATTCTTGACAAACGAAAGCAGTTACATTATATTGCTTTCTACCCTAAAACGGCCTGTCAAAATTTCTCTTGCTAAATCGAAAACGGTGCGGCAAGGGTAAAGAGAAAAAGACTCGACGGCCGCTTCGCAGTCGTGCAATGACAATCGGGGAGCGCCATCAGAAAATTTGACGGGTGGAACTTTCCATTCCGTTGTTCAGTATAGAAAGCGTTCTTGGTAAATGTGCTGATGACCGAACGATTGGGTTGAAACAGGTGACGGAACGGCGGATTGGGAAAGGACTGTTATCAGAGTATGGAAATTTTTGATCAAGCAATATAATTTCATTTCACATTTTAACTCAAACTAGATTGACCGGCAAAACGGTCAAGGTCATGTCCATGGAGAATCGTACGAAACAATCAATTGAAAAATACTTGGAAGAGATTGGTGGATACTCTCCGCTTCCGGCTTCCGAAGAAGTGGAGTTGGCAAAACGAATTCACAAGAGTGATTCGACTGCTTTGGATAAAATGGTAAAAGCCAATCTGCGCTTTGTCATTAGCGTAGCCAAGGAATATCAGGGCCAGGGTTTGCCCTTGCAAGATTTGATTAGCGAGGGTAATCTTGGTTTGATCAAAGCTGCGCAGCGTTTCGACGAAACGCGAGGCTTCAAATTCATTTCCTATGCCGTGTGGTGGATTCGCCAGTCTATCCTCCAAGCATTGGCGGAACAAAGCCGCGTCGTGCGTTTGCCGCTCAATCGCGTCGGCGCGATCAACAAAGTCGGCCGCGCGCTCGAAGAGTTGGAAAAAAAATTCGGACGCGAGCCGAGCGTTGATGAAATCGCCGAAAGAATGGAATTGACCGCTTTCGAGGTTGCGGATGTGATGAAAACTTCCGCGCGCCATCTCTCTTTGGACGAGCCGTTCAAAGAAGAAGAGGGCAACAGCCTGCTGGACGTGCTCGAAAGCGATCGTTATGCCCCGCCGGACGATAATTTAATGCAAGAGTCCTTGCAGGTGGAAATCGACAAAGTGCTTTCCACGCTCAAGGCGCGCGAAGCGGAAATTATTCGTCTCTATTTCGGCCTGGACGGCGACCGTCCGTTGACGCTCGAAGAGATCGGCGAGCACTTCAAGCTGACGCGCGAGCGCGTGCGCCAAATCAAAGAGAAGGCGCTGCGCCGCTTGCGCCATCGTTCGCGCTTGGAGCCTTTGCGCAAATACCTCGGCTAAAGCTCCGGCCCATTTCGATGAAATGAAAAAAGCCTTCATCAGATTTTTGATGAAGGCTTTTTCATTTTGAAGTAGCCGTGCCCCTTGTGGGGCATTAATGGAATACGAGGCTCTTTGCCTCCTCCGCCGCGCATAAGAGGCGGGTGCTACGTTTATGCGGCAACCTTGAATGCTTCGTTCAAAGAAGTCCGCCGCAAAAATCTTGCAGGCAATAAGAAGATTAAACACGGCAAGCCATACTCCACCCACTTCACCCACGCCTGCTCCTGCCAAATTCCTTCGCGCCAGTAAGCATAGAGCACCCAATAAGAAAGAAACACGGTGGCGCTCAATCCCCACAGATAAATGGTGAAGCGCAATTTAGTAATCAACGTCTCGCTCCGCTCTTTCTTCACACCACCAACACACAATAGCGGCAAGAGCCACAGCATATACCACGGCTGAAAAGTCGGCGAGAGTAGAAAGAAAGCCGTCAATACGCCAAGTGTGAGTTGCGGCCAATGACTCATTCTCTCTTCAGGTGTTTGCCGCATCGTGTTTCGCAGCATGCGCAAATAGATCAACCCGAAAACAACCGCCAGCGCGCCTTTGTCGAGCAGCAATGCCAAGTCGATGCGTCTCGTCGATATTGCATCGGGCGTTATTTCCCAACTCGGCGGAATCATGAGCCGGATGACGAGCCAATCGGGAAAAAGTTTTTGCAGCGGCGTATAAACCAGCGAGAACAGTGCGTCATTGAAACGCCACTTCGCGGAATAGACGGTCAATCCTGAATACAGATTTTCTCCGGCGGCGATGAAAGGCGCGTACGCAAGCACGAGCACCACGAAGAATGCCGCTGCAAAACGCCAATTGAGTTTGTTGTTTTCTTTTTTTAGGGAGAATAAAAAAAGAAACGGCAGAAGCAGCGCCGTGACAAATTTCACCAGAAAGCCGAATGCGAGAAACATCGCGCTCGTGACGTGGCGTTCGCGCTTGAGCATCAACAGCGCCGCCAGCAAACAAAACGCGCCCACGCCGTCCGTATGCCCGCTGCTCGCAATCTCAATCACCGCGAGCGGATGCCACGCATAGAGCATCGCCCAGCGCGCATCGATCTTGTATGCCGCGAGTATTTTGGCGAGCACACCGATCAACAGAACATCAATCACAATCCACAGCGCTTTCAAAACATGAATGGGGTTGAGCGCGAGCACTGCGGCAAGCTTTGCTCCGAGCCAAAACAAGCCTTGCAGCAACGGCGGATAAACCGTGCGCACATGCTTGTGGCTCATCTTCTCATAGATTTCCAAAGCATGCAGGTTCGAAAGCTCGCTTGCCTCCGGCGGATAAAGATATGGATTGATGCCGTGCTGCAAAACCTCCGCGTCCCAAAGATAACGATAGATGTCGTTCGACAAGAACGGCGTTTGCGGAAGCAACAAGAGGCGGAACAGAACTGCGAAGCCTAAGATCAAAACCATGCTCCCCGCTAACTCGCACGACGGCGGTAGCGCAGGCATCCGATCCTGCGCTACCGTGAAGCGGGACGCCACTTTTTTTTCGTGAATAATTTTTCTAAGCGCGAGCACTGCGCCGATAAAAAAAACCACAAGCAGCGCGACGAACACGGCGAAGCGCAACATCATTCCTGTCGCTTCATTCGATGCCGTCGGGACCTGCAGCCTTGCAAAGAATGAATACAGCACAACCATCGCAACGCCGCAAGCGAGAAGCAAGGCATAACTCCCAAGCACCCGCCGCTGCGCTCCAACCACAGTCGCCATAAAACCTCGATTTGATCTTTATGCGGATTCGTAAAACAATCTCAGAAAAATTTTAAACTTTTACCCCCAACGAAGAGATTAAGACCAACGGATGCAAAGCAAAAAACTTTATCCGTTGGATTTAATCTATCAGTTGGGGCCGCCCGAAGGCTGCGATATTCAGCCTGAAAACCGTTTGCCAAATTGGGATTTGTTCTCTAAGTTCGCGCCACACAAAACGGCTGAATATTCCTCAACGATCTTCTTTCAATCAACAACCGCACGATTCTATCATGACTCTCCCTCAAGTTCTCGACGAATTGCGCGCCGATCCGGCATTCATGCAAAACGTCACGCAATGGCGCACGCTTGCACCGCGAGCGGCGCAGTGGGCCGAGTTTCCAAACTGGCTCAGGCCCGAGTTGGTCGCGGCCATGCACGCGCACGGCATCACGCGCTTGTACTCGCATCAAGCCGAAGCTATTGCGCAAATCGGCGCGGGCAAAAGCGTGGTCGTGGTCACGCCCACGGCTTCGGGCAAAACATTGTGCTATAATTTGCCCGTGCTCAATCGCATTCTTCTCGATCCCGATGCGCGCGCGCTGTTTCTTTTTCCCACCAAAGCTTTGTCGCAAGATCAACTCTCCGAACTCAAAGACGTGATCACGCGCGTTGGCCCGCGCATCAACTTCGATCTCAAAGCGCACACGTTCGATGGCGACACGCCGCAAGATGCGCGGCAAGCGATTCGCGCTTCGGGCCACATCGTCGTGACCAATCCCGACATGTTGCACATGGGCATATTACCACATCACACCAAATGGATCAAGCTCTTTGAAAATCTGCGCTACGTCGTGATCGACGAGCTGCACAACTATCGCGGCGTGTTCGGCAGTCATCTCGCGAATGTGATTCGCCGCTTGCGCCGCATCGCTGCGTTTTATGGCGCGACGCCGCAATTCATTTGTTGCTCCGCGACGATTGCCAATCCCAAAGAGTTGGCCGAGCAAATCATCGAACAAGAAGTTGCGCTCGTCGATCAAAACGGCGCGCCGCGAGGAGAGAAATATTTCATCCTTTATAATCCACCCATCGTGAATCGCGAGCTGGGCATTCGCAAATCTTCCGTGAAAGAAGCGCGCAAGATCGCCACGAAATTTATACTCAATAAAATTCAAACGATCGTGTTCACGCGTAGCCGCTTGCGCGTCGAGATTTTGGTGACGTATCTTAAAGAGGCTATGTCATTAAACAAAAAATCGCCCAAGCTTATTCGCGGCTATCGCGGCGGCTATTTGCCCACGGAGCGGCGCGAGATCGAGCGCGGCTTGCGCAACGGCGAAGTGCTCGGCGTGGTTTCGACGAATGCGCTCGAACTGGGCATCGACATCGGCCAACTCACTGCGTGCGTGATGGTCGGCTATCCCGGCAGCATTGCGAGCGCATGGCAACAAGCCGGTCGCTCGGGTCGCCGCTCGGATTCCGCGGTCGCCGTGCTCGTGGCTTCGAGCAATCCGGTGGATCAATACATCATCAATCAACCGGATTATCTGTTCGAAAAACCCACTGAGTCGGGCGTGATCGATCCGAACAATTTGGTCATCTTGATGAGCCACATGAAGTGCGCCGCGTTCGAGCTTCCTTTTAAAGATGAAGAAAAATTCGGCTATGGCAAAACCGTGGTTGATGCCACTGAGGAAATTTTAGAATATCTCGAAGAGAATAAAGTTTTGCACCACGCCGAGGGGCATTGGCACTGGATGACGGATGCGTACCCGGCTGAGGCCGTGGGCTTGCGCACCGCCTCGCCGGAAAATGTTGTCATCATCGACACCACGAAGGAAGAGCGCGTGATCGGCGAAGTCAATTTGCTCGATGCGCCGGTCATGCTGCACGACGACGCGATTTACATTCACGAGAGCGTGCAGTATCACGTGGACAAACTCGACTGGGATCGCCGCAAAGCGTTCGTGCATAAAGTTGAGGTGGATTATTACACCGATGCGCACACGGACACGAGCATTCACGTGTTGGATGTGTTCGAAGATTTTTTGTTTAATCAACAAGGCGAGGCTACGCAGCAAGTAAAAAAAGCTTATGGCGAAGTGTATGTCAATTGCCAAACTACGAAATTCAAGAAGCTGAAATTCGGCTCGCACGAAAACATCGGCTACGGCCCGGTGGAGCTGCCGGAGATCAGCATGCACACCACCGCGTATTGGTGGGAGTTTCCGATTGACGCCGCGCAGCGTTTGCAAATCGCGCAGTCCGCGCTGGGCGACGGCTTGAAGGCTGCGGCGAGCGCATTGCAAGGCGTGGCTGCGGTGTTCATGATGTGCGATGTGCGCGATCTGCGTGCTGTGCCCATGGCCGCGGCCCCGCTCACGCAGAAGCCCACGATTTTTATTTACGACAATCACGCTGGCGGCGTGGGTTTTAGCAAACGCTTGTTTGGGATGCATGAAGAACTGCGCCGCGCAGCGGCGGCGTTGATCAAAAGTTGTGGCTGTGATAGCGGCTGTCCAAGCTGCGTCGGCCCGGCGTTGGAGGTGGGCGAGAAAGGAAAGGCGACGGCGTTACGGTTGTTGCAGGAGGCGATGTAGCTGTCGTACCGCGACATTTATGTCGCGAGTAAACCGTGCGCGAGAGACGCGACATGAATGTCGCAGTACAATCTTGCTCGTAACGAGTCGAGTAAACCGCGTGCCTTGCTTTTGAAAAGACGCGCGAATATATTGTCTCAGCGCATGAATGCAAAGCAAGGTTATGAGATGGCAACTCTATCGAAACCGCAAATCATCACATTACTTCAACGCTTAGGCGAATTGGCTGCCGAACGTCAAACTGAGATTGAGCTGCTCCTGTTGGGCGGAGCGGCCATGGTTTTGGAGTATGAGCATCGTTTGACAACTCGCGACGTCGATGTTCTCATCGTTACTCCACCAGAGACGGCGATTGTTCGTGAGTTGGTGAAGCAAGTGGCTGCTGAGAGCGATATACCCGAAGACTGGCTCAATGACGCAGCCAAAGCTTATGTGCGGGGTTGGAGTAAAGGTCAAACGGTTTTCGAAGCTTTGGGAATCGTGGTTAAAACTCCTGCGTCGGCCCAACTTCTTGCGATGAAATTGTGCGCTTGGCGAGATGACGTTGATATTGGAGACGCGCGACGACTCCTCTCGGAGCTAACCGGAGCACGCGAAGAAATCTGGAATGCTCTCGAACCCTATTTGGCGCCAGGGCATGAATTAAAAGCGCAGTATGCTTTTCAAGATCTCTGGGAGACCTCTCATGACAAGAATTGAAAGCCTGGCGGACGCGATGCTAAACGGAGAAAGCCTTTTGCTCCGAAGCCTCTTGCAAGATTTTATTCATGAACACCCGCATTTGGCGGCAGTGCAAAAGCCGCTGACAGATGATGTGGAAACACTCGCCGCGGCAGCGTCACTGTTGGAATTGCTCGCCCTAAGGCTGCAGCAACAAGCGCCCGCGTGGACGAACAGCATCGGCGCGCTTGCAGAGCCGATCTTTCTTTTGAAAGCCGCGACGAATATGAAACGGCTGCGCGAGCTTTGCATTGCCGAATCCCCGGAACCCTTGCGCAAACGCGGCTTTTATGCCACGCCGAACTATCTTGAGTTTGCTTGAGCCGGAAACGTGCCGTGCCTTTTGTGCGAAACCTCATTTCGCAAAACCGTGAGTTGTTTGAAACGCTTGCCCACGCATAAAACTGCCCAATGACTATTTTCCGGGAGAGATCTAAGATTCATCCTCAACCGCGCGTTTGATCGCGCGCAATGCGGCGATACGGATCAAGCCGCTGAAGGGGCGCACGAAGCGCCAATAGCGCAGGAAGCGTTTGCGGCTCGCTTCGTCCGTGCAGAGCACGCGCGTTTCGGTGGTGAGTTTGATTGCGCCGTTGCTTTGGGGATGAAACGAAAAATTCCACACTGCTTTCGCATAGCCCGGTGTTGCGAAATCTCGAAACTGATTCGCCTCGATCTGTTGAATGCACCCCGCCGCCGTCCAAAATTTTCCCACCAAGCCGAGCACCATTTCTTCTTCCGGCTTTTCTTCCAACAAAACAAAACCGCTGCGCAACAAGCCCGCGAGATTGAGACCGAGCTGTGATTGCGTTTTTCTTTGGGAGGAAAACAGCGCCGGCAAACTGCGCAAAAGGAAGAGGGTGCGAATCAGTAGCGAGCGGCTCAAATCTAATTCTCGCACGGCAGCATAAACTTGCTGCGCTGAGGCCTTGATCACGATTTGATGAGTCTCGATGGCATCGTATTGCGGGAGGTAGGCGTCAATGCGTTTCATGGGCAGGTGCGATTACTTTGCGCGCGAGTCGCGCTTTGGCTGAGGCGAGAGCTTCGTGCAGTTTCTTTTTGCAACAACTCCCGCGGCGGCAGTTCGGTCAAATAGGTTGCGACGCGAATGCCGCTCTTGCGCAATTGCAAAAGCTCCACGTGCTCTTCGGATTTGCCGGCGCACAAGATCAAGCCGACGGGTGTTTCTTCGCCGGGCTGTTGTTCGTGCTGCTCCAGCCAGCGCAGATAGAGTTCCATTTGCCCTTTGTCCGCCGCTTGAAATTTGCCGAGCTTGAGAGCGATTGCCACCAACCGGCGCAGCTTGCGATGATAAAAGAGCAAGTCGAGGTGATGATCTTCGTTGTCAACTATGATACGCTTCTGCCGCGCGATGAAGGTGAAGCCCACGCCGAGTTCGAGAATAAAGTTTTCCAGATCGCGTAAAATTGCGGCTTCAATATCCTTCTCGCTATAGGTGTCTTTCAAACCGAGGAAGTCGAGGAAATAGGGATCGCGAAAAACGAGATCGGGGGTGAGTTTGTCTTCTTCGCGCAGCGCGGCGAGTTCTTGCTTGGCGAGTTCCGCGGGTTTCTTGGAAAGGGCGGTGCGTTCGAAGAGCATGCCTGAAATTTTTTGCCGGAGTATGCGAACGCCCCAATTTTCTATGCGACACATTTCTGCGTAGAAATCACGTTGCAATTCTTCTTTCAGCGGGATGATCTCAACGAAGTGGCTCCAACTTAATTTTGCACACAGTGTGTACAAAATCTTCGGGTTTTGATAAACCTCTGCAAAGCGGGTCCTTCGAAATAAATTGGCTTGTGAAAAACCATTGCCGAACTCTTCTATCAATTTTCTCGACAGTGTCGATAAAATTTCTCGCCCGTATTCAGCCTTTTTCTCCTTCAAGATCTCTTTCCGAATCCGTTGGCCGATGTTCCAATACAAGATGACGAGCGCGGAATTGACGGAGCGCGCGACGTCTTGTTTGGCGTTGGCAATGAGCTTGCGGAGATCGGCTATCAACACCTTGTTGAGTGTGACGGATTTCATCTGCTCTACCCTCCAAAGAGGCTTTGGAATTCGACTGCTGCAATTATGCCGACAGTGTCGGCATAATTTATTCTTTTGCTAAACTGCTGCCGCAAAAAATTAAAAACCTCGGCCAGGCTGAGGTTGGAACGTTCAACCCGCACGCTTATTTCACCGCCGGTCATTGCGCTCGAACGCGCGTCTGATTTGAAAGATGCTCGTGCCGCGGTCGGGATCCATATTGTGACAAAGCGCGCGCACGGCAAGCGGTGAGGCCGCGGGCGGAATTTGCCGCGCGTTCAGGCCTTTGATGCTTGAGAGCGGCAAGAAGAGGCGAAGGCCCAAGTCGGTGAGCATGAGCACGACGTTGCGCGCCGGCGGAACGGCATAGGAAATTTCGGCGTCAAACGTCTCGCCCCGATGTTGATTGAGATAGACGCACTTGTAATAGAATTCGGCTTTGGCTTCGGTTTTGTGAATGCGCCGCGCGGTTTCTTCGATGGCCGTGGCGCGGCCGGATAATTCTTGCGAGGTATAAACCGGCGCGCCTTTTTGCAAAAAGGCTGCGATCTGCCGCTGCACGAGTAAATCAGAATAGCGGCGCAAAGGCGAAGTCACTTGCGCGTAACCGTCGATGCCGAGATCATGATGCGGCGCCATGGTCAAACTCGATTGCGGCCGCACGAAATTATTTACGCCTTCGCTGCCCTCTTCTTGCGCGCGCGCGCCGCCGCTTTCTTGCACGCGATAGATGCACGGCAATTCATGCTCGGCGCAAAATCGCGCCGCGGCGTGATTCGCGGCAATCATCCATTCCGAGATCATTTTGTGTTCGGCGCTGTCTTGCGAATAGCGGCGCAATTGCACCACGCCGTCCTGCAGGACCATCACATCGACTTGCTCGCGATCGAATTTGCGCCCGCCGGCTTTCATGCGTTTGCGTTCGAGTTGTTGGGCGCCGGCGATCCACACTTGCACGGCCGTGTGCAACTCGGCTTCTTTTGTTTTGGTCGTGTCGGTCACTTTCCATTTGCCCGCCATCTTCGCCGCGAATTGCGAGGCCGCCAGCCACTGCGCGATCTGTTGGTAGTCGGCGTTGCGTTGAATTTTTATTTCTTCGCAACAGACGCGTTGAAATTGGGGCACACTTTTGCCGTCCGTAAAAAAATAAAACGACAATACCGGGCGAACTTTGCCGGCGTCCAAACTCGCGTGTTTGACCGAGACTTCATGCGGCAGCATGGGAATGACGAGATGCGGCATGTAGATCGAGACCGCCATATCATAGGCCCAACGATCCCACACACTATCGCGCGTGACGACGTGTTCCAAGAGCGGAATATGCACGCCGACTTCAAACCCGTCTTTTACCGGGCGCAGACTTAACGCATCATCACGATCCTGCGTTTCGGGATTGTCAACGGTTAGAATCGTCATCTCGGTTTGTTTGGCCGCGGATAACGTCGACGGTGAAATGACCACGGTTTCCGGCGGCGTTTGCGCGAGACGTTTGACATGGCGGCGCATTTGAGTATCGGAACAAACGAACATATCAGTATCTTCGGGCACGAATTGTCTGCTCCTTAACCATTCAAAAAGTAATGAACGAATGTCGCGATATCCGGTGAAGGAGTGCAGCGTGCGTGCTTGTCGCACAAACTGCACGCGCCAGGTTTCCGGATAAAGCCGGCGTTGGGCGAAAGTAGCGCGCACCAGGCGAATAAGACGCAGGCCGAGCGGATGCTCCGCCACTTTCGCGCCGTCCCATTTTTCCTTTAACGAAAGTTTAAACACATTGAATAAATCTTCAAACAGTTGTTGCCGGGGAGAAGGCGCTTCCGCCGGCGTTGCTTGCGGCGTTTCCATGACACTCGGAACGGCGAGATGGTCTGTGATCTGGTTTTCCATACAAGTCTTTCTCTTCGCGCTGAAGGCCGGGGCCGATTATTTCTTCCTCACAATGAGACAACGTTTCTCCAATGCACACGCGGATATTTTTTGCTACGAAAGGGATTGGGGGATTTTTGCGTCTTGCCGCCAATACTGCTGCGACAATTGGCGGTATGGAGCGCGCTAAAATTTTTATAAACCGTCCCCCCACAAACGCGCGCGGCGCGGGCGGGTTCGCAGCTTGGCTTGACTCTGTGCGATTCGTCAACCGCACCTAACAACTCACGAGCTGCTTGCAGCAGGCATGCCGCTTGCCTAAAGAATGGGCGTCGTGAATGCGAACTTGTCAGGCGGAGACGCGCCGCGTTTGCGCACAAGAGCCAGCAATATAACTAAATTTGTCTGCGAGTCAATCAAAAGTTCGGACGATGTTCTCCGCAAGTGTTCGGTTCTTGCCGTAGTATATAGCGCCAACATTCTAACAAGCGCATCCGCACATAAATCCACTGGCGACCGGCTGCAAGGGCGAGCGGTGTCGGAGCCAAAATCATCCGCTGCAAGTATTTCATCCTGCTCCAAACAACGTGTCAGGGATTGTAAGCCGCGCCATGCACATGGCGCGACGCTGCAACTGAACTTACTAGGAAGCCCTTATGAAAAATCTCGTACTGCGCTCATTAACTTTGTCCGGTTTGCTCTGCGCGAGTCTGGCGTTTTCGCAAGAGTGGACCGAGCCGATTACGATCGGCAACGGCTATACGCCGGATTTCGATATTGATCCGGTTTCGGGCAAGCTGTTTATCGTGCATCATAACAATGGCCTCATTTACACCGAGATGGACGCCAAAGGCAACTTTCTCGTGCAAGAGCCGATCGACGCCGCCAATGGCGATGCGATTGGTCGCGGCCAATTCGGCGCGACGATTGCGTTCGATCCGAAAACCGGCAGAGCGCACGTGTGCTACCGCATCAACGTCGACGCCGCGAAAGACTTGTATGATATTTTTTATATTCGCCGTAAGGCGGACGGCACGTGGACCGCGCCGCTGCGCATCGTGCAAGGCAAGGAGCGCGCGTACAGCGTTCGTTTTGATGTGGATAACAACGGCGTGGCGCACGTGGTTCATGGCGAGGCCGACGGCGTGGAGCCGTTTGGAGTCGCGACCTACATTCGTATCACCAACGGCGTGGTCGATCAAACCATTAACGACCTGCGCAAGTATCGCGTCGATGATCGCGTGGAATTAAGCGTCGGGCAAGACAATTCCATTCATGTGATTTTGAGCAGCCCGGATGATCTCGTCGGCGGCAGCGCCGTCACGTATTATGCTTCCACGGACGGCGGCGCAACGCTTCCGAAGTATGCCGACGTTCATGACATTGGCACGGCCAAAGGCCGCAACGGCAACGCGGATGTGGTCGTCGATAAATCGGGCAACGTGCATTTTGCCTATGGCTCCGCCGGCTTTCCCAATGTCGATGGGCCGCGCACGTTGCACTACTCGCGCTACGTGGGCGAAAATCGGATTCGCGACGTGATTGTGACGGAGGAAGAGGAGTTGCAACCGTGGCATCACGGTGGCGGCATCGGCTCCGTCGGCGTGAGCGATGACGGCAAGCTGGTGGTCATGGCTTATCAAGTGACGGACGGCGGGCAATTGCGCTCGCGACTTTCGAAAGACGGCGGCGCCACCTGGTCGGATTTCACGCCGCTCGCCAGCCAATGCGGCGGCGAAGAAGGGCGCGACAAACAAATCGTGCGCGGCCGCAACAATACTTTTTATCTCGTTTATCCTTCTTCCAAAGCGGTACACTTGCGCATTTTGAAAGCGGCGAATGATGCGCCCGTGGCCAATGCCGGCGGCCCTTACACCGGCAAAGAAGGCGCGGCGATCAACTTCGATGCTTCCAAATCCACCGGCGATGTTCCGATCTTGTTGTATCGCTGGGATTGGACGAACGACGGCGTGTATGATGACAGCAGCGCCTCCGCGAAAATGTCGCACACCTATCCGGACAATTTCGCGGGTTCCGCGAAGCTACAAGTGAAAGGGCAAGATGGTTTGCGCGGCACCGCGCTCGCGCAAGTGACGGTCACCAACGTTGCGCCCGTTGCGCAAGCGGGCGGACCTTACGGCGGTGGCGTTAATAAAGCCATTGCGCTCACCGGTAGTGCGACCGATGTCGGCGTTGCGGATGTGTTAACCTATGCGTGGGATCTCGACAACAACGGCACGTTTGAGAAGCCTGGACAAAACGTGAACGTCACGTTTACGACCACGGGCGCGAAGAAAGTCAAGTTGCAAGTGAAGGATGATGACGGCGGCGCGAGCGTTGATTCCGCCACGGTCAACGTCGGATCCAATGCGCCGAGTGTTACGAAGATTCCCGATCAAACGATTCAAGAAGGGCAAACGTTCGCACAGATTCAGCTCGACAACTTCGTGACGGATCTTGATCACACGGATAATCAAATCGTGTGGACGGCGAGCGGGCAAGTGAAGCTCATTGTCACCATCATCAATCGCATCGCGAAAGTGGCTTTGCCGGATTCCGAATTTGCCGGCACGGAACAAATCACTTTCACCGCAAAGGATCCGGAGAACAACACGGGGGCGAGCACGGCGATCTTCAAAGTGAACGGGGTCAACGATGCGCCGCGCGTCACCATCATTGCAGCGCAGCGCGTGAACGAAGGCAAATCGTTTGAAAAAATCACGCTCGATAATTTTGTCTTTGATCCCGATCACGCCGACAATCAAATCATTTGGAGCGCGAACGGCCAAGTGAATTTGACCGTGAACCTCCTGAATCGCATCGCCACCATCGCGCCCGCGGATTCGGAATGGGCCGGCACGGAGCGTATTGATTTCACGGCCAAAGACCCGGCGGGCGCGCAAGCAACCATTGCGCAAGTGCGCTTCACCATCGATCCCGTCAATGATGCGCCGCGCATTTCCGTCGTGCCGGAACAGATCATCAATCGCGGCGGCACGTTTCCTGTTTTGGATTTGAGCGCGTTCACGAAAGACCCGGACGATCCGCTCGCCACGCTCGACCTCACGGCGAGCGGCAACGTTCAGCTCATTCCCGCGATCAATGGTTTGTTAGTCACGATGCTCACGCCCGGTGCGACTTTCACCGGCTCGGAGTCGATTACGTTTACGGTGAAAGATCCCGCGGGTGCAAGCAGTTCGCGCGTGGTGAAGTTCACCGTGCGTGACGTCAATACGCCGCCGCGCTGGCTCAATTCGAAGAACTATAATTTCAACGAAGACGATACGCTGCAAATTCCGTTGGAGGATTTGCGCGCGCGCGTGGCGGACAACGAAGACCCCAAGGAAAATTTCGTGTTCTTTTTGGTCAACAATCAAAACGTCAAAGCCTTCACCAGTGAAACGCATTTCGGTTTTTATGCGACTCCGAACTGGAATGGCAGCGAAACCGTCGGCTTGGTGGTGAGCGACGGCCGCCGCGGCCGTGACACCGTGGCCACGCAAATCACCGTGCGCGCGGTTGTCGATCCTTTGCGTGACTTCACCGTGATTTCTCCGGTGGGCTTGCTCTATTCGCAAGTGCCGTCGAGCATCCAATTCAGTTGGCAGGCAACCTTGGATCCGGATCATCCGGGCGCAACGATTAGCTACGTGGTCAGCGTGAACTACGATGACGATAAATTTCAACAGGTCTTTATACAGCGCACGGTGAATAGCGCCACTAAACTGGACGTGACCACTGCCGGCGCCGGCTTCGTCAAAGATCGCAGATACTACTGGCGCGTCGAAGCCTTCAGCACGAGCAATCTCACGAAGCTTTCTTCTAAGAGCGGCAGCTTCACTATCGGCACTGTTTCCGTCGATGAAACCGGCGCAGAGCGTCCTGAAGCTTTCACGCTCAAGCCGAATTATCCGAACCCGTTCAATCCGCAAACCACGATTGCATTCGACCTCGCGCGCGCGGGCGAAGTGCTCGTGGCGATTTACAATGCGGAAGGCAAGCTCATCGCCACACTGCTGGAAGGCGCAGCGCGGGCGGGAGAGCACAAATTGGTGTGGGAGGCGAAGGGCGTGGCGAGCGGCGTGTATTTTGTCGAGCTGCGCGTGCATGACAAAGGCAGCGTAATCTATCAAGCACGGCAGAAGATGTCGTTGGTGAGATGAGGGCAAGGAGGCAAAATTGAGAAGGGGGCAAAGAGCCAAGTACGGCTGCGCTTCTACTTCCTCAAATGTCATTCTGCAAGAATCCTTTTGCGTGCCAGGGATGTTGCCCAGCTTCTAAAAAGAATTCGCCGGAATGACAAAAGCAGAAGTTCGAAACAGTATAGCCGCGCGCGGGTTTTAGAGGCATAAAAATAGAAAGCCAAAGGCTTCATGTCTTTGGCTTTTTTTATTGGCATAGCCGCGGAGTTTTTTTATGTCTTGTCGCTGCTGCACCGAAAGTTCATTTGCCCTTGTTTACTGAGATGGTCTCTTTGAGGGAGGTGGCTTGCCGTGCCGAGCATAAAACCGGTTATATCGCGCGCCTCTCGTGCTGTCATCAGGAAGAATCTTTTTAAGCGCTCGACAGTGTCTCCAGCGAGTAAAAAGATTCCTGCTGAATGACATGCTAAGAGGGAAAGTGCAACCTATATTTCGCCCGGAGTAATAAGCGACAAAGTTCAACGCGAAGCTACAAGAGCAGAAATGATGGCGCGCATCTATTTCTTCACTTGCTCCGGCAAGGCCTGCTGCAAATCCGCGATGCACTTCTCCAAACTCTTTCCA
>CAYNDW010000048.1:0-16232 GCA_964395375.1 uncultured Cytophagia bacterium | reverse complement strand
CCTCAATTTGTCATTCTGCAAGAATCTTCCCTCGTGCTCGAAACGCTGCTCGCTTTGAAGATTGTTCCAAGTGTGAGGGAAGTTTCTTCCGGAGTGACATTCATTGGTTTGTATTGGACGATGTTTATTAAACCAAATGCGTTCTCATGAAAAAGAATCGTCTGCTCTGGCTGGGAATCTTTATTGCCGGCGGATTGGGGTTGGTCATTTGGGGGATTTTTTTCTTTGCGCGTAAAGAAAGAATTTTCGAATCGACCTTCCGTTTGAAATCGCCGTTTGCAAACGTGGCGGGCTTGCGCACCGGCGCCGCGGTGCGGCTTTCGGGCATTGATATTGGCATTGTCGAAAAGATCGATCTACCGCAAACGCCCGGCGGCGACGTGCTCGTCACCATGCGGCTTGATCTTGAAGCGCAGCACTTGATCAAAAAAGACGCGCAGGCCTTGATCGAAACCGAAGGCCTCGTCGGCAGCAGAGTCGTTTCGATCCAGGACGGCTCGCGGCAAGCGCAGCACGTGGCCGACGGCGACAATATCATCAGCCGCAGCCCGATCGATCTCACCGCCATTCTCGACAGCTTCGACGAGACCGCGCGCTATATGCGCGTGGTGACGCAAAGCTTGGGCGACATCACCACGCAAATCAGCAAAGGCCAGGGCACCATCGGCAAGATCGTTTATGACGATCAACTCTACGTGCGCTTCGTGGACGTGATCGAGCACAGCGACTCGCTCTTCGCCGCGATGTACAACAACATGAATCGCATGGGCCAGATCATTACCGTGATTTCGAGCACGACCGACTCGATGCTCGCGCGCGTGCGCGGCGGCGAAGGCACGCTGGGCAAGCTGCTCTACACGAACGAATTGCACGACATGGCGCTCGGCTCGATGAGCGACGTGCGCGACTCGTTGAATCTTCTTTTGGCCGACATGCGCCACGGTGACGGCTTGATCGGCAAATTGGTTTCCGACGACACGCTCGCGGCCAAAGTCGATTCCACGCTCACCGAGCTTTTGCGTTTGCAGCAGGAATTCAACGAAGTGACGAGCATCACGCGGCGCGGCGCGCTGAACTTTGCCGAGAACATGGAAGCGCTCAAACACAATTGGCTCTTCAAAGGCTATTTCGAGCGCCGCGGCTTCTTCAGCCAAACGGAGTTTGAAAAAGATTATCAGCAGCGCAAGCAAGAACTGTCGGAGTTGGAAAGAAATCTGCAAACGCAAAAGCGCGTGTTGGAAGAACAAACGCAACAGATGCGGCTCTTGCAGAAGGCCTTGCAAGAACGCATGAAAGAGTTGGATAAAAAGCAGCCCAAGAAAAACCCGGAGTGAAGATGAAGTTTGCGCATGGCTTTGCGTTGGCGCTCGCGGCATTGCTCTCGTACTTTGTATTGGCATTGCTGTTTGGCGTCTACCAGCGTTACCCGCTCGTGCATATGCTGCTCACCGTTATTGGCATCGTCGTGATGGCGGTCAACATGCAGAAAAATTTTTCGCGGCCCAAATTTAGCGCGATCCTGTTCTCTGGGCTGTTGCTCGCGATTTTCGTTTGGTGGTCGCAGTCGTATTCCACGTATGGCGAACCGGCGCAGCAATTCGGCGCGCGTGGGAGCGACGCAATGCCGAGCTTTGTGTTGAAAACCTCGGAAGGCGAAAACTTCGATTTCAACGCGGCTATAAAAAAAACGCGGCGCACGCTGCTCGTGTTCAATCGCGGCGTGTGGTGACCCTATTGCATTCGCGAGCTCGTGGAGCTGCAAGCCCAATTCGAAGAGTTTAAAAAACGCGACGTGCAATTGCTCTCCGTCACCATCGAAGCGCCGGACCGCAACAAACTCATGCGCAAAGCCGCAGGCACGCAATTCGAAATCCTTTCCGATGAAGCCGGCAAGTTGATCGATCACTTCGGCATGCGCCATGTGAAAGGCAAACGAGGCCAGAGCGACCTCGCGCAATCTTCCTCTTTCTTGTTGGATCAAAACGGCCGCGTGCTTTGGCAGCGCGTCGCGGAAAACTATCGCGTGCGGCCCAGGCCGGAAGAAATTTTAAAAGTGATTGACGAGGTGAAACCATGAACGTGTTACGCCAAGCTTTGCAGGAATATTCAGCAAGATCGCGCGCCGGAGTCCCGAGCAGTTTTGTCGTCGCGGGCGCGGTGGTGGGATTGATTACGTTTCTTTATGTGTATTTCATCGCGCGCCATCATCAGCAGAATTTTCTGTTGAGTTATCTTTTGCCGCTGGCGCTGCTCGCCTTCGGTCTCGTCTTTTTTCTTATCGGCGTGCGCTCGAAAGGAGGCTGGGAAGGTTTGATCTATGTCGTGCTCGCGCTCTTCGCCCTCTTTGCCGCGGCGATTGGTTTTGTCGTAACCTGGCTGTTGCTGGCTTTTGTCTATTAACCCCGAGGCGCTTCATGAATGTTTTCCGTCAAGCCCTGAATGATTACGCGAAGAAGTCGGACGTCAACATTGTCGGGCTGTTCGCTATTGTTGCCGCGCTCGCGAGCGGCCTCACGCTACTCTACGTTTTGTTGTTCGGTCGCCATCATGCCGACAATCTTTGGCTGCGTTATCTCGCCCCGCTCGTGTTGCTCGCGGCCGGTCTCGTGTTTGTTTATATCGCGCGCAGCATTCCCGACCAATGGGCGCGCCTCGGTTATGCGATCATGGCGATCTTTTTAATCTTCGGCGCGATCATCAGCTTCATCGTCACGCTGCTTCTCTTCGCGTTTATTTGAGCCTACATGCCGATAACCACCTCTTCCACTCTCACCGCTGTGCCGAGCGAACTCGCAAGCGTTTCAAACAAACCCGCGCGAAAAGTCTTTGCCGCCGAATTGTTAATGCTCCTCATTGTGCTCATCTGGGGCGTCAACTTCGTGGTGGTCAAAAACACGTTGCGCCAAATGCAGCCGCTCACTTTCAACGCGCTGCGTTTCATCCTCGCTTCAAGCGCACTTTTATGCGCGGCAAAATGGCGCGGCACGGATATGCGTCTCACCTGGCGCGAAGCGAGGCTCTATTGCGCGCTCGGTTTTGTCGTGGCCACGCTCTATCAAATCTTGTTCATCGAAGGCATCGCGCGCACCACCGCGGGCAACTCTTCGCTCATCGTTGCCATGTCGCCGGTGCTGATCGCGCTCGCCGGGCATTTCATGGGACGCGAGCGGCTGCATCGGCGCGCGGCGTTTGGCGTGCTGCTCGCATTTGCGGGTTTATACTTCGTGATCACCGGCAAGCAAAGCAACTCGGCGCTCGCCTCGCCGACGTTGCTCGGCGATTTGCTTTCGATTGCCGCGGCATGCACGTGGGCATTTTACACGCTTGTGTCGCAGCCTTTTCTCCAACAACGCTCAGCGCTCAGAGTCACCGCATATTCGATTTCCTTCGGCACCATTCCGCTCTTGTTGTGGTGCTCGCCTTCGTTGCTCGCGCAGTCGTGGTCGCAGATTGACGTGTTCGGTTGGAGCGGTTTGTTCTATTCGGGATTGTTGTCGATTGCGTTGTCGCAATTGCTGTGGAATTATTGCGTGGCGCGCATCGGCCCCGCGCGCACTTCGATCTTTTCGAACCTCGTGCCGATTGTGGCGCTCTTGACCGGCGCGTTTTTCTTGCGAGAGAAAATCACAATGCTGCAAGCCACGGGAGCGTTTGCAACATTGTCGGGGATTGCTTTGGCGAGATGGAGGAGAGGGTAAGCGCGCCTTCCAAACTATTAGCAGTGTGGCGATATGCCCAAAGGACGCGAAGATGTTTCAGCGTTTCAGACTTTAGACCCTTAGCGAGCCACGGAACGCCCTGGCAGCATAGTAAGATTCTGCGCCGTTGTGATACACGAAGACAGTGTCGTAGCGGCGATCACAAAAAATTGCCCCGCCGAGTTTTCTAATCTCAGCCGGAGTTTTCACCCAACTCGAGGTTTTCGTATCGAAATTTCCGAGTGTCTGCAACTCGCGATATTGTTCTTCTGTTAGAAGTTCAATCCCCATGGCAGCAGCCATACCCATCGCGCTAGCTTTGGGTTTGTGTTCTTTCCTCGACTCCAGTGCTTCCCGGTCGTAACAAACACTTCTGCGACCGTTAGGACTTTCCGCGGCACAATCATAAAAAATGTATTCGCCCGTCTTTTTATCATGACCAACAACATCCGGCTCGCCGCCGGTTCTTTCCATTTCACTGAGCGACCACAGCTTTTCAGGATGAGCTTCCAGCTTTGGTTGCACTTTGGCCCATTCGAGGCCTTTATGGCGATTCATGTTTTTCTCAAAACGGGCTTGCAGTGCGCTGAGTAATACTTCACGTTGTTTGGCTTTCAGGTCTTTTGCTTTTTGCATTTCGGTTTCTGCCTTTCTGCACTGTTTGATTGGCCTTTGCTCGCCCGAACTTCTTACGGCTTGTTCTTTCGCTGCACGACCGCCGCAATCATGAACCCGTTGCTCACAGACGAGGCGTTCAATTGGTGCCTGCGTAAGTACCGGGACTTTGCTTCAACGACCGCGTTAGAGAATACTCACAGCCTCTTCTGTCGTCTAACGCCAAAATTGGGTGTCATTGGCTACAATCAAGTGGGTCTTCAATTTGGCCACTTTGTGTTCTTGAAGTATCCGAGGTCACGTTGGATGCCATTGATCTTTGCAGCATCTTCCTCAGTCCACAGCGGCACTTGTAGGTACAGGATGTCTGATGAGTATCCAGTTTTGCCCTCCTTCGGTTTGTCTGTCGCGATGCCAACCACGGTCGTTACGTTCTTGCATCTTCCGCGGACAACCAGACAGCGCAGAGATAGCTCGCGCGCGCGAAACTCGCGCTCGCCTGAGTCGCCACCGAGAAAGACAAAGGCAGTGGCGTTTGCTGCGACAACCACTCGCGATGCGATATTTGATCCGTCAGGGCCGAGAAACTCCAGCAACGTATCTGCCAGGTTTGCCCGGTGCCCGCGTGACTGAAGTGCCATTTCGACCAGCGCAAGTTCGTTCGTGGTCACTTGCTTACTGTGCATATCGAACATGCCATCAGTCAAGAGATCCTCGGCATAGTGATCTATGAGCCTGTCCCACGCGTAAGAAGACTGAAGGTCCTTGTTCCGCTCAATGTACTCCTGGGAAGCAACCAATGCTTTCCAGATGCCTTCTGTGATGACCACTGTGTCGGGATAAGCGCCGTCCTCCCCGACGAGCCCGAAGGTCGGACCATTCAGGACGTACAAGGCCAGTAGATCTTCAGCACCACTTCCCGAAAACACCGGGCGGACACCTCGATCGAACAACGACTCTGCTGCCGATAGGTATGTGACAAAGTCGGTGATCGTATCCAGTTCGCGAAAGGCCTCGGTCAAACTGTATTCATCAAGAACATGAACGAACCCGTTTCCAAAGTCACCCCACCTGAGAGGTACTTCCCCACGGCCACCAAGAGAAACAGAGACCCTGTGATACTTGCGTTTGTCTAGTGGCGGAAGGACAATCTCGCGTCCGTCCCCTCGTTGAAAGCTATATACTGTCCGAAGCCAGCGTTCAGCCCCCCAAATCTGCTGTGCGGACTTGTCGATGGCGGCCTTCTGCCAGCGCTCCCAACCGACCTGATCACCCGTATCTCGATACTCAATCTCTTTGACAGAGATGATCACCACATGCGCGCCGCACACGACGAGGCAGTCGCAGAGTTCCTTCCCCTTCTTCCCGACAGGATTCGGATGCGTCCAGAGCTTGAGGAAGGCATGTTGGCATAGCCATGCAACGAACTCCTCGGATCTGTTCAAACCAGTTGCCACATCTCATCCTCACCTATGACGTCCAACACTTTTTCCGCTGCCTAAAAAACTCGGCAAAAGCTGCGCGCTTGCGCTGTGTAAGATGAAACGGCCTGTTGAAATTTACAAGCCTAAATTTCTGTGCAGCAAAACAACTAGCCGGAGCGCTGGGCAAAGCGTCGAACTTTCTTACGCTGCCTGAACGCGCGGCATAAGGCGGAAAGCGCAAACTTTCTTATGCAAACGCCTCGGAGCTTTTCATCGCACGCGGTGCAAATCAGGCAGCATCGCTTCGAAGCCTTTGGCCACGGTAAAACGCGCGCCGGACTCTTGCGAAGAGCATCTCGAGGATAGGATTAAACTTCCGGCTCTTGCTTTCAAAACTTTTCAGGGTTCACAAATTTAATCTTCTCCAGCTTGGCAACACCGTCGAGTTTGGCATCCGCACTTACAAACTGATCCAACAGGTTGCTCTTTTTTAGATCTAAAGCAATCGCCAGTTGTAGCGCGTCAAGTGTGCGAAGGCCGCGTTTCGTCGCATGCTTCACAAGAAGCTTAATAGCCCTACTTCCGTGCTTTTGTGTTACTAGGACGATATTGTATTCGCCGTTTGCGATACCTATAAAAAAGCTACGCCGCGCATTATGAAAGGCGGTTATACGCAGTTCGCCGGTGCGAACTTTTTTCGCCAACGAAGAAACCAATTCGACGATTGAAAGATCGGAAATAAAAATTCGATTCTGCGGATCATCAATCAGCGCCTTTACTTTTGTACTCCCGGCTTCCTCATGATAATACTTGACCAGAGCGTTCGTGTCGAACATATAATTGGGCACCCTTATCTCTCCTCGCGATCATCATTAATGGCTTGAGCAAGTGAGCCGGTTATCGTTGAAAGCCCTTGGCGAACTTTAGCAACGGGAATCTCTCCTTTCGCCTCCGCCAAAATGTATCGGCCAAGCTCGGTTTGAAAAAACTCCGAATTGGTTGGCTGCTCGCTTTCAAGCAGAGCACGACGCAGCGGAGGCGTTTGCAACCATTGCTCCAATTGATCATGAATTTAGAGTTGTTCTTTTTGTGGAAGCTTTGCCAGCATCTCCAGCAACACTGAGGCCTTGCCATTTGCGGCGACTTTTCGTGAGGTCACTTGCATCGCTTTTCTCCATTTTTATATGAGCCATCACTGTAGTGATTATAACAAACGCTACAGGGGGAAACAACGCCAAATTTCAAAACGAACGCATGCCGCGGCGCGACCGTGGCTGCTCGGCTATGCTTTCCGCAGTAAGCCTACTTTGAGATAATCCTCCCCATCAAAATCTTCGCTGATCGGAATCTCTTCTTGCAGAGAAAATTTCGGAGCGAACAGTTTGAAAAACTTTCCGCGCGGCAGTTCGCGATAATTCGTGCAGGCGAGCAGCAATCCGTTTGGGCGAAGCACGCGGTGCAGATCAGGCAGCATGGCTTCGAAGCCTTTGGCCACGGTGAAGCGTGCGCCGGATTTTTGCGAAGAGTATGTGGGCGGATCACAGATGATGAGATCGAAGCTTTCGTCTTTTTGTTTATGAAGAAAAGCCACTGCATCTTCTTGGCGTTGCCGAATCGTCGTGGCTTCATTCAAAACTTGATTCTCTCTCGCCCAGCGCAACCAATGCGCGCTGCTATCCACTTCAATCACGCGCGCCGCGCCCGCTTTGGCGGCAGCGAGCGAGAAGCCGCCGGTGTAGGAAAAAAGATTGAGCACCTCATCGCCGGACTTGGTGATTTGCTGCACGCGTTGGCGCGCGTGTTTGATATCCAAAAACAAACCCGAGGCAAAGCCGGAGTGAAATGAAACGAGGAATTTCAAATCATACTCGCGCGCGACGAATCTCTCCGGCGGCATTTCGCCGAAGAGTAATTGCGGCTGCGAGCGCGCTTCACTGGGGGTATGAGAAAGATTTTCCGGGCGGAATTTTTTTATGGCGCCGCGGATGGAAAGATTAAACTGGGCGAGTATAGAGGCAAGAGACTGAGCGAGATCGGGCAAACGTTCTTGCGAACCGCCTTCATAATGCGTCAAGAGCAGATAGCCGGCGTAGTAATCAATCGTGAGGGGAGGCAGAACTTCATGATGCGAAACGCGAAACGCCGTGCAGTCTTCAAAGAACCGCCGGCGTTTGGCAAGGAGGTTTGGGAGGAGAGACGAGCTTTCTAGGGTGAGAGCGGGCATGGATGTTCATAGGCTAAAATGTATAAGCCGGATGAGCCGGAACCAAACAAAAACCCCAACGGATAAAAGCCGCCAACGGTTTCTACTTTGGTAGGAGTTGGCTGCTTTTTTCCGTTGGAGAAATTTTTTTGTATTCGTCAAAATCCATAAAAGGGGAAATTGCGTTGCGCGCTCACAGCGTCTTCAACACCACGAGCGTCATGTCATCGTGCTGCGGATGATCGCCGGCGAAATTTTTGACTGCGGTGAAAATGTGATTGACCAATTCGGAGGCGGTACTATGTTTATGGCTTTGCAATAGCTCGAGAAATCTATCCTCGCCAAACTCTTCGGTCGCGCTGTTCATCGCTTCCGTAAAGCCGTCGGTATAAAGCACGAGCGTGTCGCCGGACGACATTTGCAATTCACCTTCCACCAACGTGTGATTGAATTTTTCACCCGCATCAAGCCCGAGGCCGATGCCCGCGGTTTGCAAGAGCCGCGCTTGGCTTTCGCCGGTGCGAAACACGATGCCGGGATTGTGTCCCGCGCGCGCGAAACGCAACAAGCGGCGACGGCTATCGAGCACGGCATAAAACATACTCACGTACCAATTGCGCTCGATGGTGCGATACATGAGATTGTTTACTTTGCTCAAAACATGCTTGGGCGAGAGATCTTCGCCCGCGTGCGATTGCAAAATGCCTTTGGTGAGCGTCATGTAAATCGCCGCCGGGATGCCTTTGCCGGAAACGTCGCCCACGGCGATGCCGAGATTGCCGTCGTGCAAATCCACAAAATCGAAATAGTCGCCGCCCACTTCGAGCGCGGGAATGCACACGCCGGCGATGTCAAAACCGGATACGATGGGATTGGTTTTCGGCAAGAGGCCGAGCTGCACGCGATGCGCGATTTCCAACTCTTTTTGCAAGCGCACACGTTCTTTGATGCGGCGAATGTGCGCCGGCTCGTCTTCCGGCGTGTATTCAAATTCTTCGCCGCGCCGGAGGCCAATCAACCCAACGATGAGCATTCCCACGAGCAGCAAAATTCCCGCAAGCGCATTGCCGATAAAAAACGGCGCGGGGCTGCTCAACAATACGCCGATTTGAGTTATAACGGAATAGCAGGCGGAGGAAGCCATGGCCGCGAGCAGGCCATAGCGCCAGAACACATAGCCTTGAATCACACCCACGGCCAAAAGCGGAAGCATAATTTGATAGGAAGCGCGAAAGCCGTAAGTATCGTTGAAGAAAATTTGAAAGGCCGCATACAGCAACGCACTCAACAAGATCGCGGCGGCGGTGGATTTTAACCAGCGGCGCAGATACGTGATCAAGAACAAGCGGAAGACCATTTCATCGAATAACGCACTCATGATGACGGTGACAATGATGGCAAAGAACGGCAGGGAATAACTAAAGCCGCCGCCCGCAGGCTGGCCGATGCGCGGCACGGCGCCAAAAGCATGAATCAAAAAATAACCGAGCAGATAGGCGACGCCCACGGCGATTGCGCCAAAAGCAAAACCCACGGGCAACTCGCGCCCGACATTTTTACTGAGCAATTTGAAATTGAAGAGGCTATCGACGCCGGCGAGCAGGCTCGGCTTGTCGCTGCGCAAAGCTTGTTCGCCCACGGTCCAACTGCTCATCGTCATCAACGCGAAGAAATTATAGCCGAAGACGATTTGCAATCCGAACTGAATGAGCTTGGTGTATAATTGACTGACGGCGCCCATGCCCACGCCAATGCCGAATGTGTTCCATGAATTGACGGCGAAGAGCAGGAGCGCGAAGAACACGATGCCGCCGAGCCAAATGCCGGTGCGCACCCCGATCTCCCCTTCGTGATATTTGCGCAAGAAAGCCACGAGCACGGTAAAGAGTAGGCCGATATAAACGGTGACGGAGATCACATTGATCAGAACATTAGCGGAGCCGACCACCCCGGAGGTGGTGACAAAGTCTTGCGGATCGCGGTAGAGGTGCCAAACCGCGGCGAGCTCTTTGCCCGCAATTTTTATTTCGATCATTTCCGCGCCTTCTCCGAGGTGCGCGGCCGTGCGCACGAAGACGAAGCGGTGATCCGTGCGTTTCGGTTTTTTCGTGCTCGCAGATTGCTCTAACTTGAACGCGCCATTCGGAATTTCTAGCCACGATTGCAGCGTTTGATCGGCGAGTTGCTGCGCCGCGGCGCTGCTCAGCGAATCGCCGGCCGCGGAGTCGGGCAAGCCGTGGGTAAAACCGAGGAGTTTACCTGTGGGCGAGACGCGGAAGGAATAGGTTTCGCGCTGAAGGTCTTTGGGGTCGTTGCGATAAAATTCAAAATGCCAATAAGAGAGTGGAAGACTATCTTGCCGCGCGCGCGCGATGACCGGTTGAATGCCGAACGTTCCCATCAAATAATCCAACGCCGAATGGTCATAGATAAATATGGCGTCGGAGAAAAAGCCGTTCACGTTCCAGTTTTGTTGTTGCAACGCGCGATCAACCACGGCTCGCGCCTGGCCGCGCGTAATTTGAGGACTGCCCGCAAAAAAGGGATTCAAGCGCGGCATCAGATAGGCCACGAAGCCGAGGCTGAGTAGTGCAGTCAAGATTAAAAGGGCATTGCGAGAGAGGGCCTTTGCGTTCATGCGTTCTCCATTTGTCCAACAGCCGCGCGAGTCGAATAGTGACGGGAAAATACGCTCGGTTTTACCTGAAATCAAAACAAATGTTGCCCGGCGGAAAATAATTCCCGCGCCCGGCGGCTTGACACACGAAGAATTTGTTGTTAGCTTTGCGAAACCCGAAGATTCGTTGTCCGGCCCTCTTAATCTAAAAGATCGAAAGTTTGGTTCATGAAAAAACATTTGGGATGCAGTATGCTCGTCATGGCTTGCGCTTTTTATCAATGTTCGCCGCGAGATAGCGATTCCCGCATGCAAGCGGCGAAAACTCCGGCTTCGGCTCTGCCAACCATCATGGTTGGCGCCAAGCGGTTGCACGTTGAAATCGTGCAAAACGACGAGGAGCGCATGCGCGGCCTCATGTATCGCGAGCAGCTTCCTGAAACCGAGGGCATGCTGTTCGTGTTTGAAGCAGCACAGCTTCAATCTTTTTGGATGCGCAACACGTTTATTGCGTTGGACATCGCCTTCATCGACGCGAACGGAAAGATCCTCGACATTCAACACATGGCTCCGCTCGATGAAACCAAAAGCTATCGTTCTTCGGCGCCGGTGCCGTATGTGTTGGAAGTAAATGCCGGATGGTTTGAAAGAAATGGGATCAAGGTGGGGGAGGTCGTGAAGTTTTGAGGCTGAAGGCTGGTTGCTGGTTACTGGTTGCTGTTGATTCGCTTGTATGCGAATACAGAGAACTCGTGAACCAGGAACCAGGAACCAGCATCAAGCAACCAGCAACTACTCCACTTCTTGCAACGTTACGCGCACGATGGTCTCCGATTTGTCGCGGTGGATTTTGACGTTCACGGCGTCGCCAACCTGATACTTCTCCAACTCGTTGCCGAGATCGTCAAAATTTTTCACCGGCGCGCCATTAATGGCGACGATGACGTCGCCCAAACGATACTCACCCCAGGTATTTTCGGATAAGCCCTTCAAGCCCGCACGAAAGGCGGCGCTGCCGCGTTGGACGCGCGCGACGATCGCGCCTTCGATGCCCCCGCGCTGCGCCACGTAATCTTGCACCACCTCCACGCCGAGTCCGGGGCGAATGACTTTGCCATACTCAATCAACTGCGGCACGACCCGGCGCACGATATTTACCGGCACCGCGAAGCCGATGCCCGCGCTTGCACCACTGGTGCTATAAATTGCGGTGTTGACGCCGATCAACTCGCCGCGTGAATTAAGCAACGGCCCGCCGGAGTTGCCGGGGTTGATCGCCGCGTCGGTTTGAATGACGCCTTGAATCGTGCGATTGCTGACGGACTTGATTTCGCGGCCAAGCGCGCTCACCACGCCGGTGGTCAAGGTTTGATCAAGCCCGAAAGGATTGCCGATCGCAATCACTTTTTGGCCGACGCGTAAATTTTCCGAAGAGCCGACGACCACGGGATGCAACTTCGAGCGCGGCGCGCCGATGCGCACGATCGCAATGTCTTTGCTCGGTTCCGCGCCCACCAATTCCGCGTCATAGGTCGTGTTGTCGTACAAAGTGACGCTTAACGATCGCGCATGTTGCACCACGTGAAAGTTGGTGACGATATGCCCCTTCGTATCCCACACAAAGCCGCTGCCGGTGCCTTGCGGCGCTTCAAAGACATCCATCGAAAGAAAATCACGCTGCAGGCCTTTGTTGGTAATGAACACGACGGACAACGAAGAGTTTTGAAACACGTCAATGGTGTTGCGTTCGTCTTCCAACAAGGCATTCGCCGAAGGTTGGGCGACCAAGGCAGAGACCGTGGTGGAAACGGGTTTTGCGACGGAGGTGGATTCCGGCGCCTCTGCCGTGTGAAAAAAGATCGTGGCGAGCACAACGCCCAACAGCACGCCGCCTATGAGGCTGGGTAACAAGGAGGTGCGAGACTTCTGCATGGGAAAATTCTCTTTGGGTTTATTTCATGAAGGTTTTGTATTTGTCAAACAATCCGCTTTCACCGTCCTGTACCGGACCGTCGGTCTGCGTGACCGCGATGATGCGGCCCTCTTCGAGGCTGAGGTGAATGCGAAACACGCGTTCGCCGATCGTCTCGAGCAAGATTGCCTGCCGTCCGGGACTAAAAAATTCCACTTCCAAATGGGCGAGGTCTAAAGCGAAACGTTGCGCGACTTTTCGAATGTCCTCTTCATATAGTCCAAAACCAAATTCGGTGTAATCCATTTTCATCGTGGGCCTGCTTTCAGAAAATGATTTATGAAAAGAATGGTGCTCATCACCTGGTGAGGCGCTCGGTTCGCGCGGATCGTGGTTCGATTGTGAATAAACCGCAAACCGCGCTAACGGAAAAGAATATAACCGAAATCTTTGGGAAGGTGCAAGAAATTTTTCGGCGAGATTTTTTATCTGAGGAAGGAAAGCAAGAGGCCTAGCTCGTTCTACTTCGGCAGATTTTATATTTGCCCACGAAACACGCTAAGCACACGAAAAGGCTCTTCGTGTGTTTAGTGGGCAGAAATTCAAATGAGCCGAAGTAGAACTAGCAGCAGGAAATTTTTTCTTCCACGAAAACGGTTTCAGTTTCGTGGCAGTGCCATTTTCATGGGAGAAAGATGTTACTCCGCCAGCGCGCGGCGCACTCTTGCCGCGGCTTCTTGAATGCGCGCTTCGTTTTCAATCAACGCAAAGCGCACGTAGCCTTCGCCAAACTCGCCGAAGCCGGAGCCGGGCGCGACCGTGACCTTGGCGCGCTCGAGTAAAAATTTCGCGAACGCCAGCGAACCCATATGACGATGGCTTTCCGGCAGCGGCGCCCACACAAACATCGTGGCTTTCGGGCGCGGCAGTTTCCAACCCGCAGCCGCGAAACTGTTGCACAATGCTTCGCGCCGGTTGTAATAAATTTGATTGATCTCTTGCACGCATTCTTCCGGCCCGTTGAGCGCCGTGGCCGCGGCGATCTGCATCGCTTGAAAGATGCCGTAATCGAGATAACCTTTGAGGTGCTCCAGCGCTTTTACCATGCCGGGGTTGCCCACCACAAAACCCACGCGCCAGCCCGCCATGTTGTAACTCTTCGAAAGCGAAAACACTTCCACGGCAATGTCCTTCGCGCCGGGCACTTGCAAGATGGAAGGCGGTTGATAACCGTCGAACGCGAGATCGGCATAAGCCAAATCATGAATCACGAGCAAGCGATGCTCGCGCGCAAACGCGACAACTTTATGAAAGAAATCGAGGTCAACGATTTCAGCGGTCGGATTGTGCGGGAAACTCAGCATCAAAAATTTCGGCGGCGCGTTGCCAAGCTCACGCTCGTTTTGCAGCGCGGCTTGCAAGTTCGCGAGAAAATTTTCGCCGGGCAAAAGCTGCACGGGAATAGTCCGGCCGCCGGCGATGATGGGCGCGAACAAATGAATGGGATAGGAGGGCGAGGGCACGAGCACGCTTTGGCCCTGATCCAGCACCGCCAACATAAGATGCGCGATGCCTTCCTTTGCGCCGATGCTCACCACGGCCTCGGATTCAGGCGCGAGCGTGACGTTGTATCTGCGTTGATACCACGCGCAAATGGCCTCGCGCAAACTCGCGATACCTTTGGACATGGAGTAACGATGATTGAGCGGATTGTCGATTTCTTCATGCAGCTTGGCGAGAATGTGCGGCGGCGTTGCGCCGTCCGGGTTGCCCATGCCGAAGTCGATGACGTCTTCACCGGCTTGTCGGGCTTTTTGCATGAGATTGATGACTTGCTTCAAACTGTATTCGGGTAAAAACTTCATACGCGGAAAATCCGCGAGGCTTACAGGGTTGTTCATAATTTCGTCCATTTTTAGTTTGCGAGAAAGCGTAACACGGCAAATGAATTTTAAAAATTACAAGCAATAACCTCGGCACTTTGCCATGGCTGGGCCGTGGCATAAGTTTGAATAAAGCCCCGGTCAAACCGTGGCTGAACACGATACTAGCGCCGCGGACGAGATAAACTAGAAACAAACCGCGCGCTCTGGCTAAAACGTGCGGCACATTCTAAGAATTATTTTTCGTTCACAACTCTCCGCATTGCCCGCGAGTGCGCTTACAAAAAAGCCGTAACAAGCGTTATATAAATTTCACGAACAGCATCAACTCGTGCAAGGAGGCACAAGAACGATGTTAAGAAAAATTCTAGCCTTTTGCCAGGAATGGCGCGCCCACCCGCAATTTGCCACATCACATTCCACTTCTCTCGCTTTGGAGTTTCGCCGCCAGCCGATTGCGGCGCTCTGGCAACCGCTCAAACGGATCGTTGCGCTTTGGGGAACGCATCAGCCCGAAGCCTCCCGGCAAGAAAATTTTTATCGCACCCTCGCGCGCAATGCGCCCGACGGGATATTCGTAGTGAACCGCGCACTTCAATTCGTGGAAGCGAACGACAGCTTTTGCCGCTTGTGGGGCTTGAGCCGCAAAGAAATCTTAGCGCAAACGTTGCCGGAAATTTTAGCCGGCGTGGATTGCGAGCCGGATTTTTTTTCCGACTTACTTGCACGCACCTCTGGTCGCGGAGAGTTGACGATCAGAACTTCGAGCAATGCGAGGCGCATTTTAGAATTGCAAACCACACGGTTGCCGAATGATTTGTTCATGGGCCTCGCACGCGACCTGACCGAGCGCAAGCTGCGCGAGGACGAACTTTGCCGCACTGCGGGCTGGCGGGCATTGTTGCTGCGCGCGCTCAATGTCGGCTTGGGCATCATCGACGGCGAAGGCCGCATTCTGCTGTGCAATCGCGCTTTTGAAACCGCCCTCGGCCTTTCGACGCAGCACCTACATGATTTGTCGTTGCTCAAACCGTTTTGGCAAACGCCGCAACGGCAGTGCTTGTGGTCGCTGTGCAACTTACATGGCACACCTCTGCTCGGTGTGGAAAACCCTTTCTATCGCGCCGTGCATTTGCAACAACGCGTGCATGATTGCCGCCTCCAAGTTGAGCCACAAGGTAAGGTGCTCGCGGTAGATACCGCGCCGCTGCATGATGAGCACAACGCTCTACTCGGCGCAGTGGTGACGCTGCGCGACGTCTCCGCGGAGTTTCACCACGAGCGGGAAAAAGAAGCAACGCACTTGCGCCGGCAACAATCCGCGTGTTTTGCCGCGCAACGCACGCTCGCGCGCGAGCTGGCGCCGCAACTCGAAGACCCAAGCAGCGGCATTGCGCTCTACGCGCAAATGCTGATGAGCAACCTGCCGGCAACGAGCGAAGAAGCGGTGCTCGTGCGCGGCATTCTCAAAGAGACCAACAGCCTGCTCGAAACCATTCGCGAGTTGCGCAGCCTCGCGCAGCAACACGGCGCGAAGAAGCCGTTGCGGAGCGAAGCAGTCGAACCGGCGTCGTTGGCATTCGACGATCTTTATAAATCGCCGAGCTGGTTGCAGGGAGTTCAGGCCTAAATTAGGGCGTCGCACTTGACGCGAACGCGAATCGTCGTTAGCTCAAAAATAAAAACTCTCTCCCGCCAAAATGGAACTGCCACGAAAAGGGAATGCCTTCTCGCGGCAGTTTTGTTTTTAGGGCGAGCCAAGCTCAATCCTGTTCAGACCCGGCTGAGCCGTGACTTTATGATTTTATGATTTCACATACCACGCCAGTCGGGGTAGAACTTTCGGGCGATCAAATTTGATTTCGGAAAATCGCTTGCAT
>CAYNDW010000047.1:0-16264 GCA_964395375.1 uncultured Cytophagia bacterium | reverse complement strand
AAGCGGCGGCAGCAGTTCGGTGCAAGTTGAAACCGAAGCGCGGGTGCGGCTTTCCAATGTGGCGTGGCTTTCGACTTCTGCGCCCAACTTGCCGCGCGTGAACACCAATCAAACTTTTCAAGTGCAAGCGGTGGTGGAGAATCTTGGCCAGGAGCACGCCGATAGCGTGCGCGTGCGCTTGACGAGCGACGGCAATAGCCTCCTCAATCCCGCGGAGCGCATGATGCTCGGCGGCGTCAGCGGTGAGCAATTCAATTCGGTGAGTTTCAACGTCACCGGAAGCAGCGTTGAAAATGCGCGCGAGAATTTTACCGCGACGATCGTTTCGGCGAAAGCGCGCAATACCAAGAACAATGCGCCCATCGAAAATCCCCAAGACAACTCCGAGTTTGTGATCGTGCAGCGGCCGGCCGGGCTTTATATTGCTAGCGTGCTCACTTCGAAAACGGAAGTGCCGGCGCAGGACAATCGGACGTGGTATATTCGCGTCGTCGTGCAAGACACCGGCGGCGCGGCCGTGGTGTTGAATCCGCCGCGCAAAGAAGATATTATGATTACCATCGAAGGCGAGAAGCAGGAAGATTACGCCCTCCTCGCGCCGAACGTGTTGTCGATTGCCGGCAATCTGATTTTGAGCGGCGGCCAAACCGATACGTTGGTGTATGCCGTCACCTCGACCGGCGACCGCGGCGGCGTTGCCGTGCTCGAAGCGAACTTGAGTTGGAAAGATCAAAACAGCAACCAAGTTGGCAGCGCAAGCATGAACGGGCAGATCTCGGTGACCACCACGGCCACGGTGCAAATTTTAACGACGACGCTGCAGGAGGTTTATAACTCGTTCAACGGCACGAACGTGGGCTTGGTGAATATCAATCAAAGCTTCGGCCTCGAAGTGCGCGTCGATAATCGCAGCTTGGTGGAAGACGTGGAGGACGTGGTGGTGGAATTAACCAGCGACGGCAATTCACAGATTCAAAACGCGCGGCAGACGATCGCGCGCATTCCACAACGCGAACAGCGCCCGGTGCATTTCGATATTGTTGCCGCGTCCGCTCCGACCGCGGGCAATGTGAAAGAAACTTTCACCGCGCGCATTTTGGAAGCGACGGCCTCGCGCAGCGGCGGCCCGGCGGAAATTTTGAATAGCCCCGATGCTACAGATGAAGTGCGCCTGCAATTGCCCGCGCAGCTCGCGCTGGCAATGGCGGCGGAATCTTCGAACCTGACGACGAATCAGTTGTTCAATGTCACGGCGTTGATTACGAATCGTGAAAATTCCGCGGAGGTCGATGAGCAGGGTAAAGTCGCACTCTTCTTGCCGCCGGATTTTCAGATTGAGGAGCCGCAAGGCCAGATCGAACGCTCTTTTATCGCAGGCGAGCCGGTGACGTGGAAAGTGCGCGCGCCGCAAAACGCCACAACCGCCATGCTCAATGCGCGCCTCACCAAGGCGCCGCTTGATCTTAATAACCGCGCGAATGCTTTAATCGCGAACGAAGAAGACAGCGTGGAAGTGCGCGTGGTGTTTTCAGAGTTGACGATTAATAGCACGCTGCTCGTTGCGCCCGAAGGCGCAAAGGACAGCACGCTGTCCACGTTTCAAACTTTTAGAATAGAATCTCGGATTTCTTATAGCACGGATCTCACCAGTGATGAGATCCGATTAGATCTGCCGGCCAACACGCAATACGCTTTCCGCGCCGGTTCGACCGCGAAGCAAGGCTTCAAAGGCGCGGACAAAGTTTCATGGGAAGTGCAGGCTCCGCCTTCGCCCATAGGGGTGCGATGGTTTTATGTGAATGCCACCGGTAAAACCGGCACGAACACACAGGTGTCGTATCGCGACAGCATTCAAGTGCAAACCGTGCAGCGCGCGTTGATTGGTTTCGCCGGTGAAGTGAAAAAAGGTGGCGGCAATTCGGGCGAGCTTTCGCTCGGGCAGAATTTCGTCATCCGCGCCACGGTGAATCTTGGCGGTGTTGCCGGCGTTTTGGATTCGGTTAAAATCCGTCTGCAATTGGGGCAAACTGGCGTTAGTATTCCTGGAGAGCCGGAAGAGAAAGTCATCAACTTTAACGGCCGCAGCGGCTCTGTGGAATGGAATGCCGTTGCGCCGAACGTGCCGACGCCGGCCAGCGACCTAACGTTACAATTGCTCAACCTTCCGCGCGATGAAAACTCCTATGAAGAAGCCGCATGGGACGATGGTCGCGAGGACTTTATCAAAAATTTAACCGTGAGCACGGACAGTATCGGCACTGTGTTTGTATCAAAACCGGTGATCATCTCGCCCGTCGGCGCAACGGACAGTGTTTTGAGCACGCTGCAAGAGTTTACCGTGCAGGCTAAAGTCGAAGGCAAGGGCTTGGCCGAGGTGAATGTAGAATTGCAGGTGCCGGGCGGATTCGAATTTGTAAACGAGAATGAGCGCATTCAAATTCGCAACACCTTGGATCGGGAAGAATCTTTTGTTTGGCGATTGAAAGCGCCAAGTTCGACGATTGTAGCGCAATCGTTGTTTGCGGGCGTTGCGGCCAAAGACGCGAATAGCCGAAGAGCGGTATCGAAGCGCTCCGACAGCTTATCCGTCAGCGTAGTCGCGCGCGCGGACTTGAGCGTGGAAGGCGAAATCTCCGGGCCGAGTTCGGTGCGCAATGACAACGCGGCCAGCACGAATCAAACGTTTATCATCACCGCGAAGATCATCAATAACGGCGCGGCGCAAGTCTTGGAAGCGGATAGTATTAAGGTTGAATTGCCGCCAGGCTATAGCACAACCGAGCCTTTGGTAAAAAGCTCGACCAGCGGTTTCGTTTCATGGCAAATCAAAGCGCGCAACCGGCCTTCGAGCGTTTCGGAAACCATCACGCTGCGCATGACCAAGCGGCCGTTGGATGAAAACACCGGGCAACTTGCCATCGTGAGCACGGATCGCGCGACGATTTCCATTCGCACGGAAGACCTGCGATTGTCGCTGCGCTCTTCTTCCAACTTGGCGGGCGGGCCCGTGGCGCGCAAGCAAGAGGGCGTGCCGCTGTTGACGCTCGAAGCGCGCAACGAGGGCAATGAAAACTCCAGCGGCATCGTGCTCAAGGCGATGCAGTTGTACGTGCAAGATCGTGAGGGCAAAGACGTTGCGCCGAACACGGCGATCAAACGGCTGCGCGTGCTCGATCAAAGTTCGCAAAAGGAATTTGGCCGTCTCGATAACGTATCTGCGACGAATCCCTTGTCATTGAGTTTCGCTTCCGCGGATACGATAGCGGGCGGCGCGTTTAACGTGATCACCGTTGTGGTGGACGTGGCCGACAATGCCTCGGCAAGCAATTTCTATCTCGGCTTGCGCAGCGGCGAGGACGTGACCGCGCAAAATCAAGATGAGCCGTTCGACGCCGTGCCCGTGTTTTTAACCACGGGCGAAATCACTTCCGCGGCCGCGGTTTTGTTCGAAGATCAATTTGACAAGTCCTTTTATAATTTTCCCAACCCCTTTGCTGCCGGCAGCAGCGACGCCGAAAGAGCCACAACGAAATTCAACTATTATCTGCCGCAAGATTCCGAGGTTGACTTTCGCATCTACACGCTGTTGGGCGAGCTGGTTTATGCCGTATCCTATCAAGCGACGGATCCACAAGGCCGTGCGGGGGCGCGCACGGAGGGATTCAGCGCGGGTTATATCGAATGGGACGGTAGAAACGGCAACAAAAAGCTCGTGTTAAACGGTGTGTACCTCGCCGTGTTAAAAACGAGCGCGGGAACGGTGATGACTAAAGTCGCGGTGGTGAAATGAAGCCGATTACTCTTTTCTCTCAAGCTGCTCAAATGAGTCAGGAACAAACCATGTTGCACCTCAATGAAAAAACGGCGCCGAGGCGTGGAGCTAGCATGATTTCTCAAATCGTCAAGTGCTTGTTGCTCGCCGTTGGGTTGTTCGCTTTGCCGCTCTTCAGTCAGGAGCAAGCGCTCGGCGATGCGGGAACCCAACCTCTGTTCGTGTTCGGCGCCGGCGCGCGCGCGATCGGCGTAGGCGGCGCGATGGTCGCCATGCCCGTCGACGCCACGGCGATCTATTGGAATCCCGGCGGCCTCGATAACCTCGAACGCAAGAATGCGGTGATGTTCTATGCGAGCTTGTTGGGCGGCACGAAATATCATTTCGTGGGCTATGCGCACCCGTTCATGGAGATCGGCACGATTGGAATCGCTTGGATGCACCTTGATGTCGGCGACGTGCAGGAAACCGCCGTTTCAGGATTGAAAGGCGACATAACAACTTTTGGTCAGGATCAATTCATTGTTTCCTATTCCAAGCAATTACCGTGGTCGCTCTTCCTCGGCGGCTCGCTCAAGCTTGATCGCACGGGCTTCCCGAATGTCACGGCCTCCGCAGTTTCCGCGGATTTCGGTTTGTTCTATAAACCCGAGCTGGACGGCGTTTGGCAAGATTTGGCTTTGGGCTTTGCCGTGCAAAATTTGATCGAGCCGCGTTTGCGCATGCAAGATCTCACGGACACTTTTCCTCGCGCGTTTCGCGCGGGGTTGGTCAAGCCGTTGCGCGTGGGCGGCGAGGGCAACCTGGTGAACCTTTTTGCGGGTTATCAAAGCGGCGCGGAGGGCGAGAAAAGCCGTATCCAATTTGGCAGCGAATATGTTTATCAAAACCGCGCGATGCTGCGGCTCGGGATGAACAGCGGCAGCTTGACCTACGGCGGTGGGGTGATCTATCAGAATTTTCAAATCGATTATGCTTTGGGAAAATTCTCGAACGATGAACAAGACGGGGTGTTTGGCGCGGGCCATCGCGTGTCCATGACCATGCAGCTCGGCAAATCCAAACAAGAGCTGCTCGAAGTCCGGCGCCGTAAAGAAGATCAACGCATCGCCGAGTCGATTGCGCGCGAGCAAAGGTTAAAAGATCAAGCCGCGTTTGCGAAGGCGATGGAAGACGGCAGAATTTATTTTGAAAAAAGTGACTTCTTCGCGGCGCAAATCGCGTTCAATGACGCCGTGAAAATTTTTCCGGGCGACGAAGACGCGCCGATCTGGGCGAAGAAAGCGCAGGAAAAATATGCCGAGCAACTGCGTTTGGCGGCCGAGGAACGCGAGCGCATCGCGTCGACCAAAGCCAAGCGCGAAACGGATAGCTTGTTCGTAGAAGCGCAGATTGAACTGGGCATGAAATATTTTAATGCCGGCGAATACGGCGACGCCGTGCGGCAATGGGAAGTCGGCTTGAGCCGCAATCCCAAGAACACGCGGCTGCAAGAATTGATCGCGAAGACCAAAGGCGAGTTGGATAATCGCATAACGGACGTGCTGAAGAAAGCGCGCAACGCCGAACTTGCCGGCAGGTTCAGCGAAGCCATTCAAGCTTATAACAAAGCCTTGAGCGACGGCGGTTTGACCGCAAGCCAGCGCGCGGAAGTGACCAATCAAATCACCAAACTGCAAAATCAGCTCAACGTGCAAGAGCAATACAAGCAAGGCGTGACGGCTTATCTCGCCCGCGATTATCGCACGGCGCTGAGTTACTTTGACGAAGTCATTAAAATCGAGCCGCGCAACGGCTTGGCGCAAAAGTATCGCTATGACGCGGAGTCGCGTTTGAACGCGCAGGCGAAAGACTTTGCCACGGATCAAGTGCGCCTGCGTTTCGCCGAAGCGGCGAAGCTGAGCCAACGCGGCAATTTTGCCGAAGCTTTGAAAATTCTCGACGAAATTCAACGGGACGATCGCTACAACAAGCGCATTCTCGACGCGATCGACCAAGCGCGCGACAAGATCAACCGCAAGTAAGATTTGAATTGAAGTAACGGGGGCTATTCCAAGTGCCAAATTTTGCTCCCACGAAAATGGAACTGCCACAAAAGGGCTTTTCATTTTCGCGGGAGTGTTTCGTTGCGCTCGCGCTTAAACGCTCGCTTGCATGTTTCGATATTTTTGACGATGTTTTTAGTGATTGCAAATTGAAAATTTGCAATTGAAAATTTAGAATGCTTTTCGGTGTTCATCGTTGTTGTCCTCCCCGGATGATGAGGAGAAGGTCTTTTGTTTCAGCAGATCCATAAAGAAGAGCTGAAAGTTCCGGCCCATACCGATTACTTGGCGGACCTGCGCGATTTCGTGGTGCGCTTGGGGCGGAAGTACGCCTTCTCCGAAAAAATGGTGACCGCGTTTAAGCTGTCGGTGGATGAAGCCAGCACCAACATTATGCGCCACGCCTATCGCGAAAGCGGCGGCGAGGGTTTCATCATCATTCGCGCGCTGGTGCGCAAAACCAGCGTCACCATTTGTTTGATCGATCAAGGCAAGTTCTTCGATCCCACGCGCGTCAAAGATCCCGATCTCGATCGTTACGTGCAAATCGGCAAAAAGGGCGGGTTGGGCATCTTTATGATGCGCAAGCTCATGGACGAGATCGATTACCGCAAAACCGAAGAAGGCAACCAGCTTCGGCTCTCCAAGAATCGTGAATCTACCCGCTCCGTCCCCAAAAAACTTCTCGCCGCGCCGCTGAAAAGCGCGGTGCAGGCGATCCCGTTTTCCATCAAAGCCAAGTATTGGTTTCGCAGTTGCGCCGTTTTGATCACGGGCGTTGTTCTCGCCTATTGCTATTATCATTACAAGGCCGGCCAAACCGAATTTACCCGCTTCCTGGTGCGCTTGAATGAAATCGACGTTGCCACCAACCGCATTTTTGATTACAAGCCTGACTTGCTGGTGGACGCTTTTGGCGGCGAGGTCTCGGCGGCTTTGCAAGAAATGTATAACGAGAATCGCGACGTGCTCTATGAAGTCGCACTCGTCGATTCGCTGGATTATATCCTCGGGCACAACAATCCCGATCTCGTGGTGGCGAATAAGCTCGCGCCTCCGGTTTCAGACAAGCAAAAGATTGATAAAAAGATTCAGCTTTATGAAATCGCGGCGAAGAACGGCGCGGGCGAAGTCGAGCGCTTTGCAGTCTATGACGTTGTTACCACGCTAAAAACCAAGCCGAAAACCGCGAGCGAATTTCCGGAGCAGCGGGAGTTGCATCTTCGCGCTCCCAAGTCTTATGTCGATCAACGTATCTCCTCCGCGCGTTGGGAGTATGTGCGGCTCGCGATTTCCGTGGGGCTTTTAGGTTGCGTCGGCTCGTTCATGCTGGTTTATATTCTCACCGCGCCGATGCGGCGGCTCGCGGAATGGGTGCGCCGCGCCGATCACGGCGAAATCGGCGATGAGATGGACATCGACGCTTCGACGGAAATCGGCGAGATTGCGCACGCATTTTCGGAAATCACCACCAAGTTTCGGCAATCGCAAAAAAATCTCGTCGAGCAAGAGCAACTGCAAAAAGAAATGCAGGTCGCACAAGAGATTCAACAAACGCTGCTGCCCAGCGATTTTCCGGATTTGGACGGCTATGAACTGAATAGCTATTATGAAGCCGCGCGCTCGGTTGGCGGCGACTATTACGATTTCGTCGAAGTGGACAAAGACACGTTGGGCGTGGTGGTCGCGGACGTTTCCGGCAAGGGCGTGCCCGGCAGCTTGGTGATGACCATGATTCGCCAAGCGTTGCGCACGGAAGCGCGGGGGATGAAAGACGCAGCGGAAGTTTTGGCGCGCGTGAATAAAACCGTGATGGGCGATGTGAAGAAGGGCATGTTCGTCACGCTGTTTTATGTGATCATTGACAGCAAGCGGCGCCGCTTGAACTATGCGAGCGCGGGACACAATCCGATGATCCTGTTCCGGCCTTCGACCAAGAAAACTTATTATCTCAATCCCCGCGGTTTTCCCGTGGGCATTCAATTGCCGGATGACGATCTGTTCCGCAAATCGATTGAAAGCGACACCATTCAACTCGCCGAAGATGACCTGCTTTTGTTGTACACCGACGGCATTACCGAGGCCATGAACTCGAAGCGCGATCTCTTCGGGGAAGAACGTTTGCTAAAAACTATCCGCGAGTATGGCCATTTGCGGGTAAAGCCTTTTGTTGAAAAGATCAAGGACGAGATTCTTGCGTTTACCGAGGGCGAACCGCAATCCGACGACATCACTCTCGTTACGATCAAAGAGAAAACTTCCCCCGAGAAAGAAGAGATGCGCCGCGCCAAAGAGGCGCACAATATGATCGCGGAAGGCAAGAGCATTCGGGAAGCGTGCGAGGCCGTGGGCATCACCACCTATGCCTATTATAACAAGTATAAAAAAGAATTTGAAGAAAGCGGGAATGCCCCTCCCGACGCGGATAGCGAGATCGCGGTTGACGCCAAGCATATTGCGATTGAAGATAAAGTTAAGATCTTTGACATCATCAAAAACTTTCCGGAATACGGCGCGAAGCGCATCAGTGAAGAGCTGAATACCGAAGCGTATAGCTTCACTAGCATTCCGGAGAATAAGATTTATGACGAGCTGGTGCGCAACCGGCTCAACACGAAACAACTGCGCGAAGGATTTGTTTCGCGCGGCGGGCGCACCAAGCGGCCAATGAAACCGCCGGGCACGCCGTTGCTCACGCTTTCCGGGGAAGTGATTCTAGATCGGTCGCGCATCGCTGAACCACCGCAAAAAAACGTGAAGTCCGCCAAGCCGGCGCCGGTAAAAACAGAACCGCGGGTTGAGAAAAAAGAAGAGAAGCCCGACGTTGCGCGGGAAGCGACAGGCAAGCCTGCCGCCATTCCGAAACCAGAAGCGGCGCCGAGCGCGACCGCGATAAAAGCTCCGGCGGAAAAGAGCTTTAGTTTTAAAATTAGAAAACGCGGCGCCAATCAAATTGCGGAGAAAGAACGCGCGAAGAAATCCGAGCGCGAGCAGCCACACACGCATGATCCCGTCTTTGCCGGCGCCCCAAGCCCGGCAACGAATGCCGGTGAAATCAATTTTGAGGATTTGTTCGCGGGAGGAACAATACTTGAAGAGTTCGCGCGATCCGCTCCCCCAAGTGAACCCGCGCGCGAATCCTCCGAGTTTATTTCCACGACCGCTAGCGCAGATGAAATCTCGGCGGTGTCTGAGTCCGAGACGGGAAAATCCGGAGCGGCCAGTGAGGAGAATGCTTTCTCCGCAGTCGACGATCTTTTACGCAATGAAATCGACTTCTCGTTTGGGGGTGAAGGAGAACCGCAAGAAGTCAAATTCGAGCCTTTATTTGAAGGCTCGGATTTCGATGAAGTTATTGCAGTGGAGATAGCTGGGGGTGATTATTCCGCCGCCGGGCCTTTTGTAGAAATGGCGGACACGCAAGGGCCTTTTGTTGAAGTCAGTGAATTGTTGGAATATGCCGAAGGCGACTCCACAAACCAAGCCGATTTCACGCCACCTGAAACAGAACCAAACATTTTGGCGGACGAGGCTTCGGATTTTTCGAGTGAGTGGGCCGATGATCGTGCGGGCACGGTAGAACATGAAAACGGCAGAAACGACGCGGGTATTTTGCCGGGGGAAAATAAAGCCGCGGCGGCATTTGCGGCCGAGCCGAGCGAAGACGAACGCGAACAGTTGTTGATCGCCGGTTTGCGCCATTACAAGCTTCAGAATTTTGAAGAAGCGATTCGCGAGTTTCGCAGAGCCATTGCACTGTATCCGAATTTCAAGGAAGCGCACAGCATTTTGGGGAATGCGTATTTTCGCAATCGCATGTTTAACGAAGCGGCCACCGCATATCGCCGCGTCAAAGAGCTTGATCCTTCGGATACCACCGCGTTTGAAAACATGGGCGTCATCCATGCCAATCGCGGCGAATATTTGGAAGCCATGCGTGAGTGGCAGCGCGTATTGGAAATCGACGCTGGACGCGACGATATTCGGCGCAAGATCGAACTCGCCGCGCGTATGATGATGAAGCGTCCGGTCAATTCGTAACGCAAGCTTCTCGTTTACCGCGGTATTGCAACAAAAGTGACGTTTTGAGACTGAATTCTTTGTTGACTTTTGTGACCATTCTTCTATATTGCACGATGGTTCAAGTAAAGATGCGCACGCCTCAGGAGTGAACCATGGAAGGTATTCAAGTGTCCGTGGAAAAAGCTGGTGTAAACAACCATATTGCCGTGATCAAAGTCGGCGGCTATATTGATACAACCACTTCCGCGGAATTAGAACACGCGCTGGACAGCCTGCTCAAAGCCGGCACCTACGACATTATTATTGATCTCGGTAATGTCGATTATATCAGCAGCGCGGGTTGGGGAATTTTTATCAGCGAGATCAAAGGCATTCGCGAAAAAGGCGGCGACCTCAAACTCGTGCGCATGATTCCGGATGTCTATGAAGTCTTCGAATTGCTCGAATTTCATTATATTCTGAAAGCCTTCGATTCGATCGACGAAGCCGTCCACGATTTTGCCAAAGGTGGTAGCGCCTTGCCGCGCAAGCCCTCCTCCGGCTCCTCCAGCAGAAATGAGAGCGGTGGCGGAGATGGCGTAATGACCAAGACGGCTACGCGCACCATGCCGGCGGAAGCGACGCTGGGCACGAAATCCAAGTCCAAGAGTTTGGACGATCACATTCGTGAAATTATCGCCGAAAATCCCGACGCGGGTACTTTAAAAGTCAAACAGCTCTTAAGCACCTCGCGCTTTGGCAATTATCAACTCGGATGGTTTGAAGTGCGCCGGCGCTTGAAAGAACTTGGTCTTGACTCCAAGCAAAAGCGCATTGAATTCATCAAGCAAAAAACGGCCTGAGTCTAATTCAAAATCTTTTAGCGTCATGGAAACCCCGACCTTTCGGGGTTTCTTCGTTACGTCAGCATCAGGAGAAGGAGAAAACTTTATGGCAGTATCACGTGTTACCCCTCCCGCGCGCGGCGAGCAAATTGGATTTTCCACCCAAGCTTTGCGCGTACCCGAACATCCGATTGTTCCATTCATCGAAGGCGACGGCACCGGCCCGGATATTTGGCGCGCTTCGCAGCTTGTGTTTGACGCGGCGGTGGAGAAAGCTTATGACGGCAAACGCCGCGTCGAATGGCTGGAAGTTTATGCCGGCGAAAAAGCCGTACACACCTATGGCGCGGACGCATGGTTGCCGGAAGAGACTTTGGACCTGATCAAAAAATATCGCGTGGCGATCAAAGGCCCGCTCACCACGCCGGTGGGCGAGGGCATTCGCAGTTTGAACGTCGCGTTGCGCCAACAGTTGGATCTCTATGTGTGCTTGCGGCCGGTGCGTTATTTTACCGGCGTGCCCTCGCCGGTGAAACATCCCGAACAAGTTGATATGGTGATCTTCCGCGAAAACACGGAAGACATTTATGCGGGTATCGAATATCGCGCGGGCACGCCCGAAGCGCAGAAAGTGATCGCATGGCTGCAAACGGAAATGGGCGTTAAAAAAATTCGCTTCCCGAACACTTCGAGCATCGGCATTAAACCGGTTTCGAGTGAAGGCACACGACGCTTGGTGCGCGCGGCGCTACAATATGCGCTCGACAACAAGCGCAAGTCGGTCACGCTCGTGCATAAAGGCAACATCATGAAATTTACCGAAGGCGGGTTTCGGGATTGGGGCTATGAACTGGCCACCACCGAATTTCGCGCGCACACGGTGACTTGGGAAGAGTGCAAAGGCAATGTGCCGCCGGGCAAGCTGCTCATTAAAGACGCGATTGCCGATGCGTTCTTGCAGCAAATTCTCACGCGGCCGAACGAGTATGACGTCATCGCGACCTTGAACCTCAACGGCGATTATATCTCTGACGCGCTCGCCGCGCAAGTGGGCGGCATCGGCATCGCGCCCGGCGCGAACATCAACTATGAAACCGGTTTCGCAATTTTTGAGGCGACGCATGGCACCGCGCCGAAATATGCCGGCCTCGACAAAGTCAATCCCGGCTCCGTCATTCTCTCCGGCGCGATGATGTTCGTTTATCTCGGCTGGAAAGAAGCCGCCGCGCTCATCGAACAAGCGCTCGAAAAAACGATCCGGCAAAAGACCGTGACTTATGATTTTGCCCGCTTGATGGACGGCGCGAAAGAAGTAAAATGCTCGGAGTTTGCGCACGCGCTGGTGAGCAATATGTAAGCGCGCAAAGACAATTTCTAAATTCTTCCAGGGCGATACTCCTTCTTGATAGATTGAGTAACGCCCTTTCTTTTTTTGCGCACCTCGATTTTTTCATCCCACCTGCTCTTACACTCTCGCACACTTACGGATTGGGAATCCTTTCTGGTAGCTTGTTTCAGCGTGAGTCATGCGGTTTGCCACAGTTCATAACGCATACCTTGCGGATCAAATGCAACGTTCGCCTGTACTTTATTGCAGACATTGACGCTTGTCGGCTGTCGTGCATGTCTTCGCGCACGAACCAACCTCTCCTCCTCCACTGGCATAATACTTGAATAAAGCGTAACCTGTTTTGTTGTGCGTGTCGGCATTCGAGGTAACTTTAGTAGCAAGCAACCGCGACCGCCCTCTTTTTGACTTCCACACGACGTCTTGCATGCAGGTTGAGCGCGAGCATTACAACGCAACCGCCGCAAGAAAAGGCTGCCTCAATAAAAAAAACTCATGCAAAAACGCCGCGATGCAGGTATATCACGTAGTCATACAATCAAAACTCATCTTTGGTCTAGCCTCGTGGATAAAAACGTGAAACGATTTGCTCTCTGCTCAGTCGCACTGTTGTCTTTGCTGCAATTGGCAGCGCCGGCTTCGGCGCAAACCACCATTTACGGCGGACGCGGCCTTATGCGCGTCGCGAGCGCCGAACCTATCGGGCGTTCGCAATTTTTTGCGAACACTTATTTCCAAACATTTCTTGATCCCAGCAAACGTCGCGGCAGCTTGGGCAAAGATCATACTTTGACGCTAGGCTTCACCGTCGGACTTTCGCATAGCCTCGAACTAACGCTGCTGGCCACTCCATACCAAGACGATCAACAGCACGTTTGGGGTCCTCCGGGCGATACGCACCTCGGCCTCAAGCTCGCGCTGCCGCTCAAGTTCGGCGGCATTTCCACCGGCGTGCGCGCCTTCATGGTTTTGCCCACGGCGAAAAATTCCAACGTATCGTACGAGCCTTATAGCTCGGGCAAGCTGGGCACCGGGCTGCAAGCCCTCGTCACGATGGACATGACGCAATCGTTTCCGCTCGTGCCGCTCAAGCTCTATCTCAATTTCGGCTACATGGATCATATGCTCAACGATTCTTTTTTCACCGCGGAGCAGGATCAATATCTGTATGGCGTGGGCATTAAGTTTCCGATTCGCTCGCTCGTTTTTCACACGGAATATACCGGCGAAGTTTTCGGCAACAACCCCAATCTCACCTTCGCAGAAAATTCCTCGCGCCTCTCGCAAGGCGTGAAGTTTCTCGGGCCGTGGGATATTATTCTCGACCTCGCCGCGGAAATCGGTTTGGACAGCCCCGCGGACATTGCCGGCCCCGCGTCTTATTACCAAAAAGACTATGCCGATTGGAAAGTGATTTTGGGTTTGAATTATCAATTCACCGCACGCGGCGCGCAAGAACCGGCGCTCGCCGCCGAGAAGAAGCGCGGCAACGAACGCGTCAAACGCGAGCTCGATGAAATTCGCGGCCAGCGCGAGTCGGCGCAAAAAAGCCTGCAAGATATGGAAAAGGCTTTAGACGAAAACAAAGAAGAGCCGGAAAAGAAAGACCCGCCGCAAGAGTGAGCAACCTAACTGCAACGTGAAGTTGGCCAACGCTCGCGCTTGTCATTCTGGAAGAATCTTTTTAGGCGCCGGGCACACCTCTTATTTGAGCAGTGTGCAAGGCGCATAAAAAGATTCCATCTGAATGGCGTGCCCAGTTGGCGTGCAGCTTCAACTTTGCCGCACCCATGATTACCTAGAAGTTTGAGAGCGCAAGTGGAATGACGAGGACAATGAACGGACTGCGGAAGGCCGTCGCCGGTTTCGTGGTTGGTATCGGCGTGTTGTGCAGCGGGGTTGCCGGGGCTAGGGCCAACGCACCCGTTGCGCCCATGCCGCAAGACAACACGCGGGGCGTGGACCGCAACATGGAAAGAGTCGCGCAGCGTTTGTATAAAAGCGCGCTCAAGTTTTATTATGACCGCGCGTATTGGAAAGCGGCGCGCGAGCTGATCATTTTGTTGGACTATTATCCCTCGTTTAGCGACGCGGACGGCGTGTTGTGCCACCTCGGCGAAAGTTTGTATTCGATGGACATGTTCAAGTCTTCGCACAAGATGTTTCGTTTTCTGGTGACGAAGTTTCCGCAGAGCGAGTTGGTGCCGCAAGGGCTTTATGGTTTGCAGCGCATTCAATATCAAGCCGAGAATTATGCCGAGAGCTTGAAGATTTACGATGCGCTCGTCGCCAACTATCCCAAGTCCGATTTGATGGGCGGCATTCATTACTTCGGCGGCATGGCCTATTTCCACCTGCATGATTACGATCAAGCCATTGCCACGCTCGGCAAGATCGGCTCGCGCAGCGAGTATTACGACTACGGTTTGTACACGCTGGGCCTCGCGCAACTCAAAAAAAAAAATATCAATCCGGCGCTCAATGCTTTGCGCAAAGTGATTGCGCAGCCGCTGTATCGTATCGAGCAGCGTGAAGTCAAAGCGCAGGCGCATTTAACGCTGGGCTTCATCTACTATGAGTTGGGTTATTTCAGCGAGGCGATCGCGCACATGCGCCACCTCGGGCCGGAGCACAAGGATTATCCGCAGGCTTTGCTGACGCGCAGTTGGGCCGCGATCAAGATGAATGATTTTCAAAGCGCGATCGTAACCCTCAACGAACTGATCAAAAAGTTTGACGCCACGGAATACGGAGAAGAAGCGCACTTCTTGTTGGGGCAAAGTTACATGCGGCTGGAGTTTTTCGATTTCGCGATTCAACAATACGATTACATCATCGCGAAGTATCCCGAAGCCGAAGACCTTGCCGGGCGCATGCGGCAAGTGGCCGTGGGCCTGCGCGAACAGGAAGGCATGCTGGAAAAACTCAAAGTGCGCCTGCTCGTGCTGGAATCCAAATTGATCGACACGATCCAACTCGACGGCTCCAAGCAGGTGCCGAAATACATTCAGGATCATTCCGACCAGCTCGCCAAATCCAAAGATCAATTGATCGCGCAGATTTTGGGCGAGCGCAAAACGTTTGAAGAAGTCTCGCAAAATTTAGAGCAAGTTCGTTCCGATATCGCGCGAAGGGAATCGCGACGCCATTGGGGCGCTTATGCCGAGTATGGCAAGGCCCGGGCGTTATTCTTGAAGGGAATGCCGAAGTAACGCATCAATAAGGTTTCGCACTGCAATGAAACAACGGATGATTTCCTCGCCCCGCGCCGTCGCGCGTTTCCTCTCGGCTTTGCTGTTGCTGGCCGCCGCCGGCAACTTTTTCACGGAGCCGGCTTGGGCGCAAACCAATGCTGCCAAGCTCGCGGCGCGCGACACCGTCGTCGTCAAGGATTTGGAAGCCGCGATCGTCAATGCCGAAGGCCTCATTCGCAAATATCCCGACAGTGATTTCTCGCCCAGCGTCATGTTTCAATTGGTCGAGCTGTACGTCAAACGCGCGACGTATGATTTTCAGCAGCGCATGTCGAGCTACGAGCTTGATCTGAAGCGCTTCGATAGCGGCGAATTGAAAGCGGAGCCCATGATGCCGCGCGTGAGCTATGGCAAGGCCATCGAAATGGGCTATCGCATTTTGCAGCAATATCCCACGGCGCCTTTCAACGACAAAGTGATTTATCGCATCGCCCTCTGCCAAATGGAAGAAGGCAATCGTGATCTCTCGCGCGATTACTTCCAACGCTTGCTCGAAGAATATCCCAAAAGCGAATACACCGTCGAGTCCAACTTTCGTTTGGGCGAATACTTTTTCGATAAACGTGATTTCGCGCTGGCGACGGATTATTACGCGAAGCTGCTGAACCAGTGGCAGAATCCGTTTTATCAAATGTCGCTTTACAAGCTCGCCTGGTCTTATTACAACACCAATAATTTTTCGAAGGCGATCAGCACGTTCATCTTTTTGATCGACGACGTGAAGCTGGTGAGCAAGGCGCAAGACGTGGCCGTGCTCGGCAAAACCAAGCTGGACTTGCGTAACGAGTCGATTGAGTACTTGGCGCAATGCTTCGCCGATTACGGCGGGCCGGACAAGGCGCGCAAGTTTCTCGAGCAGTTTCGCGGCAAAGACTACGGCATCGATATCTTTTTCAAACTTGCCGATCTTTATCAGTCGCGCAACTTCTACGAAGAGTCCACGCGCACGCTGGAAATCACGCTGGAAATGTGGCCGATGTATGAGCAAGCGCCGCTGT
>CAYNDW010000046.1:0-16414 GCA_964395375.1 uncultured Cytophagia bacterium | reverse complement strand
ATCAGTTACAACGTCTTCTTCTTCCTGAAAGACTGGCCCCAAAAGCTCCGCCACCTGCTCTTCCGGGCTGCGCTTGAGCAGTTTCCCGGCTTCGCGCTGCTCTTCTTCCGTGAAAGGATGCGTTTTATTGTAATACACCGAGCCGACAATGTGAGCGCAGACCTCACATTCATTAAGATGCGCTTGAATCTTTGTCGTCTCCGCGGCGGCGGTGTGGCCTTCGATGAATTGCAGCAGGAGCGCATCGTTAACGCAATTCTCCTCCGAAAAATTCTCCGCGGCGTTTTGCAGCAAGTTTTTTTTATTTGTATCGCTCATGATTGAAGTCTTTCTAGGCTAATCCTTTTACTAATCCGTTCGTGATCACAGATGCTCGTACCGCGTGCGAACGGCCAGTCTCATTTCGTTTTTTTTAATCAGTGTACAGTTCTTTAGTTTCGAATGCCAGTGCTTTTTATCACGATCCGAATCGCGATAATTTCAAGGTAGCGATAAGCCGAGTTGTCATCGCACCCGCGATAGACTTTCAATGCTTGGGCAGAGTCAAACAGCAATCTGCCGTAAACTTCTTGCAGCAACTGCTCCATTAACTCCGGGTTCACCTTTCCGGCTTGGTGTTTCAACTCGCGCACCACCACAAAACTGATGAAGTCATTGAACCTGCGCATGAACTCCTTCCAGCAAGCTTGATTTTGCGGATCGCAACTGAGCACGTGCAGCAATTCGTTATGCGAAAGGGAATTGGTTATCATGGCCGGATTTCGTCTGTCTCGCGCCCAACGGCGCCAGCTTACACAGGTCGCGCTTTTACTTCTCATTCCCAAAGACAACAAATCCGGATTTTTCTCTTAGCGCGACGCGTTTTTTATTCGCCGTCGCGCAAGCAAGGCCCTAAACGTCCCTTAATCTCCGCGATGATGCGAAACACACTCTGCGGCGACAATTTGATTTCCGGCAGTTCGGCAATGCTCTCCGCGCTCATGCCGTCATAAAGATAGAGCTTAAAAATACGAATATCGCGCTCGGGATGGCGCAGCTTCTGGGCGATACGCTTGAAGCAGTCTTCGATGGCGAGCATCATCATCAAGCGATTGAGTTCGTCTTCGGCATTCTTGTCGGGAAAAAGATCGAGGAGGTCGCCCACGCGCTCCGGCGCAAGGTCTCGTGCGATGCGGGGCCGCTTGCGTGCATTGATTTTGCGCCAATCATTATAGACCACCCGCATGGCTACGATTTCAAGAAATTGCCAGATCGTGTTTTCATACTGGCCTTTATAGGTTCGAAACGCCTCGCCGTTATTGTTGAACAGTTTGACATAAACTTCTTGGAGCAAGTCGTCCAATTGGGAAAGGCCGTCCTGATAGCGCAGGCGTTGGCATTCGCGCACGATTACGGCTGCGAGATAGCTCCGATAGCGGCGCATAAACTCGGTCCAGGCTTTGTGATTTCGCGGCTCATTGCCCAACAGGCGAATGAGTTGATTGTGGTTTAAAGAGGAGAGATTCATAACTCCCTTCTGGCGGTCGAAAGTGTCGTCTAGAAACAATGCCATGTTCGTCTTCTTTCTGGCGCAGAATCGGGTATCCGCGTGGGTCGAAAAGGGGTGATGCAGCGTGAATGTGTGATGGAGCAGAGCAAACCGAGGTGCAATTGGACGTGAACAGTTAGAAGCCGCCCGCCTCGCAAAACGCAGGCGCATAAATGTTTTCCGGCTTTCCTGGTAGAAGAGTAGCTCAAGAGCTTTTTTCTCTCAAGATCTCTGTTGGCCGTAGTGCAAAACGCGCTCGGTCGATATAATGTCCGCGCGCTTATATAAAGACACGCGAATCGGTTTTTATTCTCAAAAAAATTCTATTTTTTCGATTGACAATTATGGCTTCAGCGGATGCGCTGTAGCACCAGCGGTCGTAACACGCGCCAAACATTTTCCGCCACCTTCTCATGTCCTTTCGCCGTGGGATGAATGCCGTCGGGCAGATTCAGTTCCGGCACGCCGCCCACGCCTTCCAATAAAAATGGAACGAGCGCGGCGCCGTTCTGTCGTGCAAGATCGACAAAAAGCCGGCGAAACTGCTGCGTGTAGTGCTGACCGAGATTGGGCGGCACCATCATGCCCGCGATGACAACCTGCGCCTGCGGATACTTCTTCTTCGTGCGCGTAATGATCTCCTGCAAATTCTTGCGCGTATCGTCCAACGGAATGCCGCGCAACCCGTCGTTCGCGCCCAATTCCAGGACCAAAATATCGATCTTGCGCTGGAGCAGCCAATCAATCCGGCGCAAACCGCCCGCGCTCGTCTCGCCGCTCAAACCGGCACTGACGATTTGATAAGGCAATTTTAATGCATCAATCTTTTGTTGAATCAATGCCGGAAACGCCTGCGCGGGATCCAAGCCATAGCCTGCGGTGAGGCTATTGCCGAAGAAGAGAATGGTTTGAAGGGAAGTTTTTTTTTGAGCGCTGTCCGCCTTTGTCATCGCATTGCTCTCAACAATTCCCCCCTTGAGGGGGGTTAGGGGGGTGTTCTTCGAAGCGTCAACGTTGCTTAAGCCGTTCATCACAAGTTGAAAGCTTTCTTCTTTTTTATCTTTGTACGTGAACGACACCCCCCTCAAGGGGGGAATTGTCTCGAAGGCCGCAGAAGAGATCTCACGCGCTCCCAGCAAAACAACGAGCACCATCACCCAAAATTTCCAAACTTGTTTTCGCATGTTCCACTCTGTTTTTGTACATTGCAACTTGGTTTAGCGTATTTCCGTTGGAGAAGTTTCATAATACCCGCTCGAACTCAAACGAAAGCCCAACATGTCCCATCCCATTTTAGCCGTGCGCCATCTCACGCGCACCTACCGCAGCGGCGAGCGCACTTTGACCGTGCTCAAAGAAGTCACTTTCGCCATTCCCACCGGTTCGACGTGCGCCATTGTCGGTCCTTCGGGCAGCGGCAAGACGACGCTGCTCGGATTGTGCGCCGGACTTGATCGCGCGAGCGCCGGCTTCGTTATGCTAAACAACATCGCGCTCGAAAATTTAAACGAAGACGAGCGCGCGCGCGTGCGCAATGAGCTCGTCGGCTTCGTGTTTCAAAATTTCCAGCTCATTCCCACGCTCACGGCACTGGAAAACGTGATGGTGCCGCTTGAATTGCGCGGCGAAACCAACGTGCATACGGAGGCGAAGCGGCTCTTGCAGCGCGTCGGGTTGGGCGAGCGCTTGCATCATTATCCCGTGCAGCTCTCCGGCGGCGAGCAGCAGCGCGTCTCCCTCGCGCGCGCGTTTATCAATCGCCCCAAAATTCTTTTTGCCGATGAACCCACGGGCAATCTCGATGTGGACACGAGCGCGCACGTCGTGGATTTGCTCTTTGAACTCAATCGCGAGGCGGGCACCACGCTCGTGCTCGTCACGCATGATCTCGACCTCGCCCAACGCACGCAACGCATTATTCGCCTCAAAGGCGGCGCGGTGGTCTCCGATGAAATGACTGAGCACGGTTTTGTTGAAAAAGAAGATGCACTGGTTGGAGCAAAATAGCAAAGGGCAATTTATAAAAAGCCCGTTCCGCCACGGCTTGGCTTGGCATGCATTCATACTCACTTGGGGGCAGAATGACATTTCACAAACTATGGCCAGGCCATAGTTGATCACGCACACGATACAAAAACAAGCCACGGCCCAGCCGTGGCTGAACGATTTCATCTCGTTTCGATCTCTGCTCTATTGAAAATTTAAAATGCCTTTCGCCCTATGACCAACTCTCTCCTCAATCCCTTTGTTTGGAAAACCGCATGGCGCGATTCGCGCACGCATCGCCGCCGCATGCTGCTCTTCTCCACCGCCATCGTGCTCGGCATTGCCGCGCTCGTGGCCATTCGCTCGCTCGGCGAAGATTTGGAGCGCGCGGTTGACACGCAAGCGAAAACTTTGCTCGGCGCAGATCTCGTCATCAACAGCCGGCAACCGTTTAATGACGAGATGCAAGCGCTCATCGACTCCATCGGCGGCGAGCAAGCGCGCGAGGTGCGTTTTTCCTCGATGGTCTATTTTCCCAAAACCGGCGAAACGCGCTTGGCACGTATTCGCGCCGCGGAAACGGGCTATCCTTTCTATGGTGAATTTACCGTGACGCCGCAGAGCGCGGCGAAATCTTTTTACACCGGCCCGCGTGCGTTGGTCGAAGAGGCGCTGCTCTTGCAATACGACGCACAGGTCAACGACTCGCTCAAAATCGGCGCAGTGACTTTTACCATTGCGGGCCGCTTGCAGAACGTGCCGGGCGAAAGCGCCGCGGATGCTTTCATCGGCCCGCGCGTTTATTTTCCGCTGCGCTATTTGGAGCAAACCGATTTGCTCCAACGCGGCAGCCAAATGACGTACAGCGTTCATTTCAAACTCGACGAGCGCGTGAATGTCGAACAACTCGCCAAGCGCCTGCAACCGCTGCGCGAAAAATATCGGCTCTCGCTTGAAACCGTGGCGAGCCAAAAAGAAGATTTGGGCGAGGGTATGCGCAATCTCTATCAATTCCTCAGCCTCGTGGGCTTCATCGCGCTCGTGCTCGGCAGCGTGGGTGTGGCCAGCGCAGTGCATGTGTACATCAACCAAAAACTCAACACCGTTGCGGTGCTGCGTTGCCTCGGCGCGAGCGGCAAGCAGAGTTTCATGATATTTTTAGTGCAGGCCCTCGCGCTCGGGCTTGCCGGCTCTGTGCTCGGCGTGCTGCTCGGACTTTATCTGCAAAGTTTGCTGCCGAAAATTTTGAGCGACTTCTTGCCCGTGCAAATCGCGATCACGACTTCGTGGAGCGCGATCGCACAAGGCCTCGCGCTCGGCCTCGGCATGACGCTGTTCTTCACGCTCTTGCCTTTGCTCAACATTCGCGGCATCTCGCCGCTGCTTGCGATTCGTTCCTTTTATGAAGAACAGCGCGCGCCAAAGCGCGATTGGATCAAAGGGCTGGCTTATGTTTTACTCCTGCTCGCGCTCGTGACCTTCGCGCGATTGCAAGCGCCGAATTGGCGTGTGGCATTAGGCTTCAGCTTGGGCCTAGGCGTTGCGTTCGGGCTGCTCTTTGGCGTAGCGCAACTGCTCACCAAAGCCGTGCGCAAATTTTTTCCCTCTTCATGGAGTTATATTTGGCGGCAAAGCTTGGCGAATCTTTATCGCCCGCACAATCAAACTTTGACTATGATTCTCGCGCTTGGCTTGGGCACGTTCTTGATCGCGACGCTGCTCATCGTGCAGGAAACGCTGCTCCAGCAGATCAAACTTTCGAGCACCGGCGAGCAGCCCAATCTCGTGCTCTACGATATTCAAACCGATCAAAAAGCGGGCGTGGCCGAAATCATGCGCGCGCAAAATCTCAGCGTGCTGCAGCAAGTGCCGGTCGTGACCATGCGCCTCGAGGAGATCAACGGCAAGAATGTGCGCGAGCTGCAAAAAGATACCACCAACGGCATTCCGAGCTGGGCGCTGCGCCGCGAATATCGCAGCTCGTATCGCGACAGCTTAAACGACAACGAAAAACTTTTGAGCGGAGTGTTGCAAAAACAGGTGAGCAGTCCGAGCGACACGATTCGCGTTTCGGTGGATGAGGGCATTGCAAAAACACTGAAGCTCAAACTCGGCGATGCGTTGGTGTTCGACGTGCAGGGTGTGCCCGTGAAAACCGTGTTGGGCAGCTTGCGTGAAGTGAATTGGCGCAGATTGATGCCGAGCTTCTATATTCTTTTTCCGCCGGGCGCGCTGGAGAACGCGCCGCAATTTCACGTGCTCGTCACGCGCGTGCCCGACGCCGCCAGCTCCGCGCGATTGCAACGCACGGTCGTACAAGCATTCCCCAACGTATCCGCGATCGACCTCACGCTCGTGCTGCGCACCGCGGATAATATTTTGAGCAAGGTCGCGTTCGTGATTCGCTTCATGGCGCTGTTCAGCATTCTCACCGGGCTGACGGTGCTCGCCAGCGCGGTGAGCACGAGCCGTTATCAACGTTTGCAAGAGAGCGTGCTTTTGCGCACACTTGGCGCGAGCCGCAGGCAAGTGCTCAAAATCATGGCGCTCGAATATCTCTTTCTCGGCGCGCTGGCCGCGCTCACGGGCTTGCTGCTCGCTTTTGCCGGCAGTTGGGCGCTCGCGCGTTTTGTGTTTGAGACTGCATTCGCGCCGGAAATTTTGCCGACGCTCGTCATTCTTGTCGCGGTCGTCGCGCTCACAATTTTTTTAGGCATGGTCAACAGCCGCGGCTTGGTGGAGCGCTCGCCGCTGGAGATTTTGAGAGTGGAAGCGTGAGAATGCGTTTGGATTTTCAAATTCTTTAACCGCCCCCCAAACCTGTCATTCAGCAGGAATCTTTTTCAGCACTGGCGTTGGACTTTAGAAGAGAAAAAAAAATTTTCACCTAAGTCACCGAGTGTCGCCGAAAAAATCCGTTGGTCTTAGTCTCTCCGTTGGGGCTAAAACTTTCTGCCTGTCTGAAAATACGCTGTAGGAATTTACGGCTCCGATAAGAAGCGCACAATCTTCTTCATCAACCTCTCCCCATGCTCGGTTTGAAAAAGAGCTTGCGCATGCGCATATCCCTCCAAAATCACCAACTCCTTCGGCTCCAGCGCTTTCTCGAATTGCTCGCGAATTTTGAGGAGCCTCGGCTTGCCGCTCGCGGTCGTGTCGTTGGCTGCGGCGATGAACAGCTTGCGGCCTTTCATGCGCTCAGGATGAGCTATTGCCATCGCTGCGAGCAACACGATACGATCAATCTCGCCCGCCTCCGCAGCAATTGACGCATTCGCGGCCGCGCCGCCACCCATGCTTCCTCCCACCACCGCAACGCTCTTTGCTCCTTCCTTTTTTAAAAAACGAACCGCGGCCAGTACATCAAGATAAAGCGGCGCGCTCAAAACATCATCTTGACCAGGCCCGCGCGACTCACCGTAGCCGCGAAAATCAAGCGCGAGCACGCGAAAGCCTTTTGCTGCGAGTGCGCGCGCTTGCTCGGCCCAACTCTCTTTGTTGAAACGTCCGCCGTGCGCGAGCACAACGCCGCGTTCGCTTTCGCCATACAGATCTGCATAGATCAGCCCGCTGTCGGAAGTCGCGAGCGCAACGCGTTCTTGCGCCCGCAACGCCGCCGGCACCGAGAGCATCGCGCTTGAGAGTGCGACTGCAAGGACAAGGAGGTGTGCAGCAATAAAATTTTGTTCGCGTTTCATGTATGGCTCACTTCGAAGAATGCTTTTCATTTTCGCAAGCGCCTCTCGTTCCCAAACTCCGTTTGGGAACGCAATTGCGTTTGAAACTCTGTTTCTATTTCAAAAGCCGAAACGGCGCTTGGGAGCATGTAATGGAATAATGGAAACAGAGTTTCTCAAACAAGTGTGTTTCCAAACAGAGTTTGGGAACAAGAAAAAGCTGATGCCAAAACAATTTGCCCTCACCAATACATCACATGCCGTGAGCTACGCAGCAAGTTCTTTTGAAACCATTTGGCGCCATTGCCTCTTTTGGTATCGTGCCACATCAAATTGGATTGCGTCTTGGAATGCCACAAGCTGCACGCGTGGCCGATCTCGTGCGCGAGCGTGCTGTCGCTCTTCGCGCCGGCAAGATCGATCGTTACATAATCCGAAAGCGGGCCGAGCGAGCAGCCTTGCTTGCCGTCGATGTCGCGCACGACAAATGCGGTAATGGGAAAGGTCAAGGAAACGGGAATCGCATTCCATCCGGCCAAGTGTTTGGCAAAATATTCTCCCGCTTCCCAAAACTCTTCTTTGAACGCGCCGGAATCGCAATGCACTTCGAGCGCGGCATTGGGCGCGGGCCCGGGAATGATCTCGACAAAATTTTCGCTATAGGCCTTCAACTTCACGTTGAAGCGATCCTTCAAAGTCTTGCGCGCATACTCAATCGCCGGCGCGAGGTCGCCGGGATTGACGAGCGGCCCGTTTTGATCGGAGAGTATAAAAATATGCAGCCGCAATTTCTTCGGCGGCCAGGCAATGAAGCCGAGTAAAAGATCGGCAATGCCGAGCACCGCGCCAATCACGGTCATCACCACGCGCACGACGACGCGCACGACCGCCTTCACCACGCGCCAAACCTTCTTCGCGACCTTTTTGATTTTGTTTTTGAGGGAAGACCAAAAGCCCATGACCGCTCTCCTTTCCGACGCTGGATTGTTGAATGACCGTAAAGTTTAGAGCAAGAGAACCTTGCTCTCCAAAAGACAAACTATTAGAATTTGCGGAAGAAATTCGTTCCCATGCTTGCCCTCTGCGGTTCTGTTTCGTATATTGCCCGGCAACAAGGGCTTCCCTCAGGCCGTGCGCTTTGCCGGGACGCCCTATTTTTTTGTCGCGCAATTCAGTTTAAAGGAAAATATGATTGAACCCAAGACATTTTATCGCAAGCTAGACGCGCTCTTGCGCAAGATCGGAAAAGAAAAATCCGGCAAGAAATTTTTGTCAACCATCATGGCCGAAGTGGAAAGTTCGTTTGGCGAGGATTTGCGAATCACCAATGGCCGGCTTTACCAAGAGCAGCGCGATACTTTTACCCTCATCGCGCCGCTGGAAAAAACGAAATCCAAACAAGCCTTCAAGTTGGCCGTAGCTTCAGAAGCCGTGAGCCGGGTTTTACAAAACGGCAGCTACATCTATGACGACGCCGCGCTCGGCGCGGACTTTGGTTTTGAGCCGCACCGCGAATACACGATTCCCGCGGCCTTCACCGTGGTGCGCAATCCCGATCGCCGTTGGCTCTTTGTGTTTGAATTAAAAAGCGGCTGGGCGCGGGAAGAGATCGAGTTTTGCATGAACGCCGTGCGCTCGGCGCTTAATTACCGGCTCTTCTCCGATGCGATCAAAAATGATTTGCAGCAAGCCGCCACGATTCAACAAAGCTTGCTGCCCGCGCAAGCGCTGGTGATTCGCGGCTATGAAATGGCCGGACGCTCGCAACCCGCGGAATTGGTCGGCGGCGATTTGTATGATTACATTCCGTTCGATGATGATATGTTCGGCGTTGCCATTGGCGACGCCAGCGGCCACGGCCTGCCGGCCGCATTGCTCGTGCGCGACGTGGTGACCGGATTGCGCATGGGGTTGGAGAAGGAGATGAAGATGGTGGAGACGCTGAAGAAGCTCAATCGTGTGATTCATCGCAGCACTTTTTCGAGCCGCTTCATCTCGCTGTTTTATGGCGAGATTGAAAGCAACGGCAACGTGATCTATGTGAATGCCGGCCACCCCGGACCGCTGCTCGTGCATGGCGACCGCGTGCTGGAATTGAAAGCGAGCGGCATCATCATCGGCGCGTTGCCGGAAATTGCGCTGCATCGCGGCTATGCCCTCTTCGAGCCGGGCGCGGTGTTGGTGATGTACAGCGACGGCATCTTTGAACGCCAGGGCAGCGACGGCCAGCAATTCAGCATAACGCGGTTGAAAGAATTGGTCAAGCAGCATCAAACCAAATCCGCGCAGGAAATTTTGGAAACGATTTTCAAGACCGTCTATGAATATGGCGCAGGCTCAAGTTGGGAGGACGATGCGACCGTGGTGGTGGTGAAGCGGGCGTTGCCGGAGCCGGGCGCGGTTACGGCGTGAACAAATCAAACGCCTTGCGCAGCGTGTCTCCCTTCGACAGCACGATGCGCACGCTGCGCGTGCCGAGCTGCGGATGCCGCACCGCAAGCTCGTGCAAGCCCGGCGCGATTTTGATGGGCGCAACCACCGGCGTCGTGTCAACGGGTTTTCCATCCAACCAAAGCTCGCCCCAGGGATTGACCGTGACTTCCAAATAAGACAGTTCCTTCCACAAGTTCAAACGCAACGTGTCGGACTCAATGATGGCCGCGGTAACCAGAGTGCGCACTTCCGGCAACATCGGCGCGAGGAAACGCAATTCATAAACTTGCTCGCGCTGCGGCATGGTCCAACGCAACGGCGTTACGCCCAGCAATGTGCTCTCGACATACACGCTCGCGCGCGGTTCGCTCAACAGCAAGAGGCGCGGGCCGGGCAATATTTCCGCTGCGATTTTTTCCGGAACGGAAATCGCGGAAGCCGCGGGCGTATTCGCCTCAGACTCTGCGGTTGTGCTCGTGGGCACAGATGCGATTTTTTTTGTGCTGGTTTCCGGCGCGGAGAGCGGATGCTCCTGGTTCTCTGGCAAGATCGCCGGTACGGTGATTTTTTCCGAGGTTGCAAGCTTGCCGGGCTGCGGCTCGCCGCGAGATTCAGTGGTGGCCTCCGGTTGGTTACGTCCCCAATTGCTCAACACCAAGCCAAGCACTAAAACCGCAGAGAGGAGAAACACATACGCCCGACGATTTTTATTTTCCCGTCGCGGCTGCGGCGCAGACGAGGGCCGGGGTTCGAGTAATGGACTCGACGAAGAAGATGCCGGTAAAAATTTGACCGGCGCATAATGCTCCGGCGTTCGCAAGTAGAGGGCAAAACTCTCCGCGGAGGTTTTGAGACGATAGGTGTGTTCGAAATGCGTGAGGATAGCGACGACCTCTTCGGCGTCGCGACAGCGCGCTGCGGGCGATTTGGATAACAGCGTGCGACACAATGCGGCCAACTCCGCCGGCGCTTCGGGACGCAGCTTGCTGATCGGCGTCGGTTCGAGGTTCGCAATACGATGCAAGATCGCCGAAGTCGTGTGATCGGCAAACGGCGGCGCGGCCGTCAACATTTCATACAACACCGCGCCGAGCGCAAAGAGATCGCTGCTCGCGGAAATTTTTTGGCCGAGCACGATTTCCGGGGAGAGATAAGCGGGCGTGCCGGCCAGAGACATGCTGACTTCATCGGCCTCGACGGCCAACCCCAAATCTCCGAGCTTCACTTCTCCTTCCCACGAAACAAAAATATTGCGCGGCTTCACATCGCGATGCAATATGCCTTCGCGATGCACGGCCATCAAAGCCTGCGCCACTTGCTTGACGACCCAGGCACAAAACTCGATCGGCAAGCGGGGCGTGAGCAATTCCGCGAGCGTCGGCCCCTCCACATACTCGAGCACGAGATACGGGCGCTTGGCAAAATCTCCGGCAGTAAAAACGCGGCGCAGATTGGGATGCAACAGCCGATCGCGCAACGCGCTCTCCACGAGCAGTTGTTCTTGCACCGCGGCCGGCGCGTGCTCATCATTCAGCAGCTTGATGAGCACCGTGCGTTGCTGCTGCAAGTCAAAGGCTTTGAACAAAGTGACCCAGGCGCCGCGCTGCAGCTCCGCAAAAATTTCATAGCCTTCAATCTTGACCATTTTCCCATTGCTTCAACTTGTAATGAATCCAGCGGCGAGACACGCCGAGACGATCGGCTGCTTGTGTAATGTTGTTATCGACCTCGTCTAAAGTTTTTTCCACGAGGCGGCGCTCCATCTGCATCAGCGTTAGGCCCGAAGGCAACGGGAGCTCGCGCGCCGCTTCGTGCAGCCGCAAATCCGCGGGCGTGAGATACGGCTCTTTGGCGAGCACGACCGCGCGTTCGATCGTGTTCTCCAACTCGCGCACGTTGCCGGGCCACGAATAGCCGGCGATTTCGTCCAGCGTTTCACTCGCAAAACCGCGAATGTCTTTTTTGTTTTTGGTCGCGTACTTTTGCAAAAAGTGCTGTGCGAGCAGCGGCACGTCCTTGGTCCGCTCACGCAAGGGCGGCATGTAGATGTTGATGACATTCAACCGATAAAACAAGTCCTCGCGAAACTTGCCTTGCGCAATCAGCTCGCGCAGATTGCGATGCGTGGCGGCAACCATGCGCACGTCGACTTTGCGCACGAGATTTTCGCCCACGCGTTTGATCTCGCCTTCTTGCAGCACGCGCAGCAGTTGCGTTTGCAAATGCGCCGAAAGATCGCCGATCTCATCAAGAAAAAACGTGCCGCCGTGCGCGGCTTCGAACAAGCCTTTCTTGTCCGCCATCGCGCCGGTGAAGGAGCCTTTCTTGTGGCCGAACAATTCGCTTTCCAGCAGCGACTCCGGCAGCGAACCGCAGAAGAGCGCGATGAAGGGCTTGTCGCGCCGCTGTCCGTTGTAATGAATCGCGCGCGCCACGAGTTCCTTGCCCGTGCCGCTCTCGCCTTGAATCAACACCGTGGCGTCCGTATCGAGCACGCTGTTCATGGTATCGAACACGGCTTTCATCTTAGGGCTTTGGCCGATGATCTCGCTAAAGCCGCTGGCCTCGCGCGCTTGCTTGCGCAATTGGCGATTCTCTTCGCGCAGCGCTTCATAAAGCTGCGCGTTCTCAATCGCAATCGCGGCTTGATGCGCAAACGCGGTGAGAAAGGGCACGCTCGTTTCCGTGAAGCCGCTGCGCTGCGCAATGCTATCGAGATACAACGCGCCGATGGGCCGTTGCTTGATCGCCAGCGGCACGCACGCAATGGATTGAATGCGATTGAGAATGATGCTTTCGGACTCGCGCAGCGCCTCGTCCACTTGCGCGTCGTAGGAAATCACCGCCTCGCCGGAGAGCATGACGCGCTGCACCACGCTGTTGGAAATGTCGGCGATGTCTTGAATATTTTCCGCGGAAATATTGCGCGCCGTGCGCGGCCGCAGTAGCCCGCGTTCATCCGTGAGCAAAATGAAGCCGCGCTCCGCGCCCACGGTTTCCACCGCGACATCCATGATCTTTTCGAGCAACGGATCAAGCTCTTGCAACGTGTTGATCATCGCGCTCACGCGCGAGAGCGCGGATAAAGCCGAAGCAACGTGGACCGTGGAATTTTCTAGGTTCATTTTGGAGGTTAAAAAAAATACGGCCGAGTGCGAGCAATTTGATCGTGACTTTAAAGCAAATGCCGGAAGCAAAATTATTTCCGACAAAAAGAGTTGCGTGTGTTACATTTCACCGAAGTCCTCCTCGCTGTCATTCAGGAGGAATCTTTTTAAGCACTCGGCAGTATCTCCCGCGAGTAAAAAGATTCCTGCTGAATGACATGCGAGGAGGGAAAGTGTAATCCATATTTCGCTCGGAGTAATAAATATCGCGGCACGTTCGCGGCATTTGAGCGCGAGTATTCGCGTGCGCTCGGCGGGAATTTTCAGCGCACCACAAAGGCGGCCGGAGTGGAGGTGCTGGTGTTGCCAAATTCATCCACGACCGCAATCGTCCAGCGATGCTCACCACGAGCCAACGCGCGATCGACACGAACAAACGTCTCCGCCTCCGGAATCGCCATACGCTCCCACACCAGCGTGGGAATGCCGCTCGCGATTCTTTCCACCCGCACGTGATACGTGAACGCAAACGTCGAAGGTAATCGCGTCCACGCCAGTTTAGGCCGAATCGAATCCGCGGGCGCGCGCTCTTTGGGCGAAAGAATTTCCGGCGGCGGATCGATGATGCGAAACAGAAGCAACTCTTCAATTGTCGAGCGTTTGCCCAGGCGATCGCTTGCCATAAACCTGAGCCGGCGACCGAGAATGCTATGCAAGCTGCCGTTGGCGAAATCGTTGCCGAACAACTTCAAATCATAAACGCCGGTTTGCGAAGTCTCGCGCAGCGTATCCGTGCGCGCATTGCCCTCAATCTGCATCCACACTTTGGCAATGTCGGCGCGGCCATCGGGATCTTCAACGCGCGCTTCAAACAACGCGAAGTCCACGTTCTCTTCCGGCGGCAAATTGTTCACGTGAAATGTCCGGCCGGTGAGGCCGGTGATTTTGGGCAGGGCGTCGAGTTGGAACGTGAGCCGCGCGGAATTCTCGCGTTCCACCGTAATGCGCATCGAGTCGCTCGCAAAACTCTTGTGCCGCGCAAAGAGCGTGTACTCGCCTTCGGGAATGTTGCGCAGCGTGAACGCGCCCGTGGTATCCGAAAGCGTGTTCATGTTGCCCGGCGCCAGCTCCAGCGCCACGCCGCGAATGCCGCGATAGGGTTGATAAAACGTCGTCACCTGTCCGCGCAAAATGCCGGTGCTCACAAAGGCCGGCGACTCGGGATCGAGCGGATTCTCGTGGGGCATGTTGCCAAAACAGGAACAAAGCAGCGCCACACCCGGCCAGCAGAGATTTTTGTAAGAAAGTTTCATATCATAAACGGTCTGATGCTTACCAAGCTCTATACCGGCAACGGCGGGGAATTGAAGAGAGCCGCTTGAAATTCAAATTGCAATTGGGCAACAAGCAGGTTAGATTTCAGGCAGCATAAACCTGTGCGCTGGCTTAAAACCTTCGCACAGGTGAAACCCACTAATGCAAGGCGTAAGCTCGTGCAAGCCGTACTCATTCAAAACGACGTCGCGCATAGCCTGACCCTCGGTGAATATCCGGCTCCAATCTGCGGCCCGGAGGAAGTTCTAGTTCGCGTGCATGCGACTGCGGTTAATCGCGCCGATCTCCTGCAGCGCCGAGGGCTATATCCGCCGCCGCCGGGCGCTTCCGAGATTCTCGGCTTGGAAGCAGCGGGCGAAATCGTTGCCCTCGGCGCGGAAATAACCGAGTGGCGTATCGGCGAACGCGTCTTTTGTTTATTGGCGGGCGGCGGCTACGCAGAGTTGGTTGCGGTGCCTCACGAGATGTTACTGCGCATGCCCGAGGGTTGGACGTTTGAACAAGCTGCGGCCGTGCCGGAGGCGTTTTATACGGCGTTCGTGAACTTGTTTGTTGAAGCAAAGCTGCAAGCGCGCGAATTGGCGCTGGTGCATGCGGGTGGCAGCGGCGTGGGCACCGCGGCGATTCAACTCGCGCGGCTCGCCGGCGCTTTGGTGCTCGTGACCGCGGGCACGGAGGAGAAGTTGGAAGAATGCCGCTTCCTCGGCGCGAACCATGCGATCAATTATAAACTGTATGATTTTGCCGTGATGGTGCGCAAGTTAACGAACGACTCCGGCGTCGATGTGATATTGGATTGCGTGGGCGCGGCCTATTGGGAGAAAAATATTTCCCTGCTCCGCCCGCGCGGACGCTTGGTGGTGATCGGCTTGATGGGCGGCGCGAAAGCGGAGGTTGATCTAACGGTGTTGCTGCGGAAGCGCTTGCGGGTGATCGGCTCCGTGTTGCGCTCACGCGCGCTCGCGGAAAAAATCGCGCTGACGCACCGCTTTCGCGCGCGCGTGCTGCCGCAATTTGAAAACGGCAGCTTGCACCCCGTCATCGATAAAATTTTTCCGCTTGCCGAGGTGGAACAAGCGCATGCCTATGTGGCGAGCAATCAAAATTTCGGCAAAGTGGTTTTACGAGTAGAATAGATTAAATCGTATAAGGCGCCGATTCAATAACGTTCCCATTGTGCCGGACCGTCATTCCCGCAGTCTTTCAGCGGGAATCCATTAAAAGAAAAATTTCTTCGCGCATCGAATAGTTCAGAGCGAAAGGAAAATTTGCGTGTACGACTTGACCAAAATCGATTTAGGGCGCGATGAAGCCGAGCAAGATCAACGGTTGCGCGAATACTTTTTGAAGACCTCGCATTACACGAATGCGCTCTCCGGCAAAAAGACGATCATGATCGGCAGAAAAGGCTCCGGCAAGTCGGCCATCTATACGCTCATGCAAGTCGAGCTAGCGGAAAGCGGCGCGCTTGTGATTCCCATTACGCCGGATCAATATTCGTGGAGCGCGCTCAAAGATTATCAAGAGAAAGGCATTTTGCCCGTGCAGGCACACGCCAACGCTTGGAAGTTGACTTTGCTTTCCTCCATCGTTTGGAAGTTGAACGAGAGCAAGCTCATCTTGCGCAACTCCAAGCTGATCGATTATTATCGCTACATGCAAGACGCGTTCATTCCCGATCAAAACAATTGGTTCTTCAACGTTGCCGACAAAGCCAAACGATTTCTGGGCGGAGTGAAGACCCAATGGGTGAGTTTGGATTGGGGCGAGACCGGCACGATTGCGACGCCGCTTAGAATAACCGAAGAGATCAAAGCCTTGCTGCGCGCGGAATTGCCCGCCGATCGCCCAACGCGCATCATTATCGACCGGCTTGACGACAGTTGGGATGCTTCGAAAGAGTCCGAATATCTCATCATCGGTTTGCTCAAAGCCGCGAACGAGTTGAATGCCGCATTCGCGGGGAGGGTTCTCATCACGGTTTTTTTGCGCTCGGATATCTACGATAACCTGTTTTTTGACGATCAAGACAAGCTGCGCCAATATGAAGAAACCCTGCAATGGAACAACGACGATTTGAAAGCCGTGGTGTGCGAACGCGTGCGCGTGAGTTTGGGATTGAACGGCCAGGCCAACGAGCAGGTGTGGCGCAATTTGTTTTCGCCCAAACTCTATCGCAGCCGTGCACAGGCGGAGAAATATATTATTGATCGCACCTTCAAGCGCCCACGCGATATTATTTCGTTCGTCCGCTTTGCCATCGAAGTTGCGATTCGAAACCGTCACGGCATGATCGAACCTAGCGACACGAGAATTGCGGAAGAGGAAAATTACAGCCAGATCAAGTA
>CAYNDW010000045.1:0-16425 GCA_964395375.1 uncultured Cytophagia bacterium | reverse complement strand
GTGCCCTCGTCAATCGTGAGCGTGCTTATTTCGGATTCAACACGTTGCGCCGGCAAAGCCAGAGCAAGCGGCGTATCGAAACGCAAAGACGTAGCGACACTATTATTCTCGCTCACGCTGCCGCTAAAAATTCTTTCTCCCACCCACACGCGGCCCGAGACTTTGAGCGTGCGCGGCAGCGCGTCGAGAAAATTTTGAATCGTCGCGCCGTTGATGACAATGCGCGACTCGACCGGCGCGCCATTCGGTTGCCCCGGCGCGATGCGTTCGCGAATAAAGAATTGCACCTTCGGGCCGCGCTCGGGAAAACCTTCCACGCGCAAATCGGTTTGCACGGGAAAGTTGATGCCGTTGCGCAAAATGAGTTGCAACTGCGCTTGCAAAAGCTGCAAGCTATCAAGGCCCGCGGGCAAATTTAGATCGAACGTCTGCGGCGTAAGCGCGATCTCCTTCGCTGTGAATGCACCTTGTAATTTTGCAAAGACGATCTTCGTGCTGACGCAAGCGGCGCGCATACCGTCTCCGCTCGTGAGCGTCACAAACTCGTTGGCGTTGTTGCGCGTGCGCACTTTCCACTGGAAGCGAATCTTCTGTTGCCCAAACGGGGCGGCGCGCGGCTGCAAGTTATAACCGGCGAGATTGAGATTCAGCGTGCTGCTACCGTTTGGCTGCAGGATGATCGTTGCTTTAAGCGTATCGTTATTGCTCGCGCGAAAATCCGGCAAGGCCACCGCGACTTCCGTGCGCACCGGAAAATTGCCCTGCAGATTCAGCGTGAGCACGCCGGACTTGACCAGCGCGGAGATGATTTGCAAAGAATCGCCGACCGGAATTTCACCGACGTCTTCGAACTCCAACGTTCCGATCCGTGCGCGCGCGCTCTCCACTTCAAACGCGGAAGCGCTCACGGACAAACGCGCGGCGCTATTCGGATCAATGAACACGCGGTTGCCGCGGCTCCCCGGCGATTGTCCGGAGATCAACGGCGCGATGTTGTTCGAAAAACTCCGCCGGTTGAGATCGAGCACGCGTGTCATTTCACCGTTCGGCGGAATTTCATTGTTGTGCTCGAAAGCCGCGATCAACGTGTCCGCATGGCCTTCGCGCAGCTCAATGCGCAGCGGCCCCAGCGGCACCGGCAAACCATTGCGCAAAGAAATCGTGATCGTGCCCGTGGCGCGATCCACCACGAAAAAACTGTCGAAGCCCGGCAGATTGCGCAAGGCCAGCGCAAATGCGAACGGCGGCAACGGCGCGGTTTGTCCCGCCAAATTGCCGGACGCAGGATAAATTTGCCGCAAAGAAATTTCCGCGTTTACGAGCGAAGGCGCCGGGATTTTAAAACGGCCGAGGCGATAATCGAAGGACTCTTGCAGCGCGCTGATGGCCATACGCTCGCCTACGCCAAACGAATCCAATTGCACCGTCGCGGCAAAATGCACCAGCCCTTCTTGGTCGGCATAAAGCTCCTCCTCGTCCGCAATGATTTTTTGCATCGCGAAACGCTTGTTGATCAACGGCAAATTGATTTCCGTTTCCCAACTCGGCGCTTGCGGCGGCGCGAGTTGGCAAGAGGCTAGGAGCACAAGGCAACAAGTAAGCGGCAAGCAGCCAGTGACAAGAGGAGCTAACAAAAGCGGGCGAGGGAATCGCGTTGCGGCGTTGCGGGAGTGAGGGGCAACGAGCGCCGGTGTTGCGTCATGAAATGGAGAAAACATAAAATCGCGTCGCGCTAAATGGACTGCAAGGATTCATGGATGCTGCCCCGCACCTGAATGCCATTGAGCTTGCAATCTAAATACCCGCGTTCGCGGCGATTGACGGAAAGCAAAAAGAGGAGCTGCAATATTACTGCAAGCGGAATAGCGCTGACGCCTTTTCTTCTTGTCTGTCATTCAGCAGGAAGCTTTTACTCGCTGGAGATGCTGCCCGGCGCTTAAAGATATTCCCGGCACTGATCGTATCAAAGGTCTGCTGCCTCTTCGATTTCGTGCTTCGAGTTGAAGGTTGAAGGCCGAGGCGCGAAAGCCGATTACTCTATTGAAAGCCGAGCGGCCTTTTTGTTAGCGCTTGGGAGGAAGTGGCTTGGAGGGTAAGACGTGCTAGGGTTCGTTTGGATAAAAAAAACGCGCAACTAAATTAAAACGTCCATTCGCGCGGCAATGCGAAATTCAGTACCTCGGAAAAGTAGCCCTCTTTTTCGAGCGGGAGGGGTTGATAACGTTCTTCCACGCGGCGATAGCCTTTGATGAGCGTGCCGGTCTCAACCCCGGCTTCGCCGATGAAATATTCCTGCACGCCGATGGTCTCATAAAAATATGGCTTAAAGTGTAAATCATTTTCACGCGAGTGCTGCGAGAGAATTTCGATAACCAGCAGCGGCACGTGAAACTCGTTATGACGCTCGGCTTTTTCCGTGACGAAAACGTCAGGCGCATAAGTGCCCGAGGCTGTGCCCATGCCGGCAAATTCATCCAGTTTGTGTTTGATAAAGCGCTTTGCAGCGCCAAAGCGTTTCAAGCCCGCCACGAAGTTTTCGACTTGGATCATATTTTTGAAATCGCCGAAGCTGTTGATCTGCCAATCGTCCAGATAGCGAAAGATGTCGAATTTGGCAACGTACTCGGTGCCTTTCAATTGCGTCTTTAATTCGTGGTAAATTTGACCGGCAAACTCATTGTGAAAATCCTTGGCGGACGACATATCAAACTCCTCGTGAACTTGAAAGATCGTGGGAACTCTTTCCAATACTTCTGCCATGGTGATTCTCCTAGGGTAGCTAGAAATTTGGGCGCGCGGCCTTTCATTGCACGTCACGAATCTAAGCAAATCTGGTATTGCATGCAAACCGCGTTTCTTTTGTAAGAAAGGCAATCTGTTCTCGACCAAGCAACGTGGCTGTTATACTCGTTTCGGGTGAGGTTGTACTGCGACATAAATGTCGCAGTACTCTGTGTCGCGAGAATCGCTGTTGCAATTTTCGCTCTTCCTCAACAATATGATCGCAAGCAAACTGTGCAGTAACTTTTATCGGAGACCTTCTCAATGAACGCCGAACAAAAACGCCTCGCCGAAGCGCGCGATAAAATTGCCCCGTGGAAAAAATGGGGCCCGTATGTCACCGAGCGCCAATGGGGCACGGTGCGCGAAGATTACAGCCCCCATGGCAACGCATGGGAATTCGTCTCGCATGACGCCGCGCGCAGCAAAGCCTTTCGCTGGGGCGAAGAGGGCATTGCCGGAATTTCCGACGAGCAGCAATTGCTCTGCTTCAGCCTCGCGCTGTGGAACGGCAAAGACCCCATTCTCAAGGAGCGCATGTTCGGCCTCACCGGCAACGAGGGCAATCACGGCGAAGACGTGAAAGAGTATTATTATTATCTCGACAGTACGCCGACGCATTCTTACATGAAGATGCTCTACAAATATCCGCAACATGAGTTTCCTTACGCGCGACTTGTGGAAGAAAATCGTCGTCGCGGCAAAGGCGAAGCGGAGTTCGAATTGATCGACACCGGCATTTTCGACGACGATCGCTACTTCGACGTGTTCATAGAATACGCGAAAGCCGCGCCCGAAGACCTGCTCGTGAAAATCACGGTGCATAATCGCGGGCCGGAAGAAGCGCGCATCAGTTTGCTGCCGCAGCTTTGGTTTCGCAACACGTGGGCGTGGGGCCATAACGGCCACAAGCCCACGCTCCTGGAAATTGCAAAAGGCGTCATCGAAGCCAAGCAAGGCGAGCTCGGTACGCTGCGGCTTTATTGTGAAAACGCTTCCGAGTTTTTGTTTTGTGAAAATGAAACCAACGCGCGACGTTTGTATGGCGCGCAAAACACGCTGGGCACGTTCAAAGACGGCGTCAATGATTATATCGTGCGCGGCGAAAAGGGCGCGCTCAATTCTTCCCACAACGGAACGAAAGCCGCGGCGCATTATCAACTCGCGATTCCCGCCGGCGGCTCGGCAACCGTGCGCTTGCGTTTGGCCAATGCAAATTTGAATCAGCCGTTTGGAGATTTCGAAAAACTGTTTGCGCAACGGCTGCAAGAAGCCGACGCGTTTTATGCCGAAGTGCAAGACCGCATCGCGAATGCCGACGAAAAGAACGTCCAGCGCCAAGCCTTTGCCGGCATGCTGTGGTCGAAACAGTTTTTCTATTTCGACATTCCACAATGGCTCAAAGGCGATCCCGGCCAGCCCGCGCCGCCCATGAATCGTTTACACGGGCGCAATCATGAATGGCTGCATCTCAACAACGCGGACATCATTTCCATGCCCGACAAGTGGGAGTATCCGTGGTATGCGGCGTGGGATTTGGCGTTTCATTGCATTCCGTTCGCGTTGATCGACGCGGAGTTTGCCAAACACCAACTCGTGCTGCTCACGCGCGAATGGTACATGCATCCCAACGGCCAATTGCCCGCGTATGAATGGGCCTTCGGCGACGTCAATCCGCCGGTGCATGCGTGGGCCACGTGGCGCGTGTTTCAAATCGATCGCAAACAAAGCGGCGGCACAGGCGATCTCATGTTTCTTGAGCGCGTGTTCCAAAAGCTGCTGCTCAATTTCACGTGGTGGGTCAATCGCAAAGACGCGCACGGCATGAATATTTTTCAAGGCGGCTTTTTGGGGTTGGACAACATCGGCGTGTTCGACCGCAGCGCGCCGTTGCCCACCGGCGGCCACATTGCGCAAGCGGACGGCACGAGCTGGATGGCGATGTACTCGCTCAACATGATGCGCATCGCGCTCGAATTGGCAAAGCACAATCACGTGTATGAGGATATGGCCACGAAATTTTTCGAGCACTTTCTATATATTGCGGGCGCAACGGCCAACATCGGCGGTGAGGGCATCAACCTGTGGGATTATAACGACGAATTTTTCTACGACGTTTTGCACTTGCCCGACGATTCGCGCGTGCCGCTCAAAGTGCGCTCGATGGTCGGCTTAATTCCGCTCTTCGCGGTCGAAACGCTTGATCCGGATTTGCTCGAACAAGTGCCGGAGTTCAAAGAACGGCTCGAATGGTTTCTCAACTATCGCCCCGATTTGGCGAATCTCGTTTCGCGTTGGAATGAGCCGGGCAAAGGCGAGCGGCGTTTGCTCTCGCTCTTGCGTGGGCATCGCATGAAGATGTTGCTCAAACGCATGTTGGATGAAACCGAGTTTCTTTCGGACTACGGCGTGCGCGCGCTCTCGCGTTATCATCACGAACATCCGTATGTGTTTGAAGTCATGGGCAATCCGCACACGGTTTCCTATCAGCCCGGCGAATCCGACAGCGGCCTCTTCGGCGGCAATTCCAACTGGCGCGGCCCGATTTGGTTTCCGGTGAATTATCTGCTCATTGAATCGCTGCAAAAATTTCATCACTACTATGGCGATGATTTCAAGATTGAATGCCCGACCGGCTCCGGTCAGTTTATGGCGATCAACGAAGTCGCGAATGAACTCTCCCGGCGTTTGGCGCGTGTCTTTTTAAAAGATGAAAACGGCAAACGGCCGGTGTTCAACTACAGCGAAAAAATTCAAACCGATCCGCACTTCCGCGATTACGTGCTCTTCCATGAATATTTCCACGGCGACAACGGTCGCGGCGTGGGCGCTTCGCATCAAACCGGCTGGACCGGCGTGGTCGCGAAGCTGTTGCAGCCGAGAGGATAAAAGCCTTCCCGGAGTGATGGAGTTGTGGATTGTTGGGGGGATGATTTGGATGACGCCCTCCTCGCCTGTCATTCTGAAAGAATCTTTTTACTCGCTTGAGACATCGCCGTGCGCTTAAAAGGATTCTGGCTGAATGACAGCAAGAGGGACGCGAAACACAACCTGTTTCGTGTTCGGAGCAGTTAGAACCTGAATTTTGCAGGTTGGTTGCCATTTCGTCGAAATCAATGACGTGCTCCACACAACTCCGTTAGGAGTGAAATGTTTATAGACAGCGAGGCTCGTAGATGTTTTTGAACTCCGTAGGAGTGGCATGTAGACTTTGTTGAATTGGCCCGACTTTGGTTGTGAAATCAAACATGCCACTCCTAGCGGAGTTTGAGAATGTCGGTGCGAGCTCTACTAGAAACATTGCACTCCTAGCGGAGTTGAAAACCACCTCGTCGCGCAACACCTTTTTTTGCGCCACCCATGGGTGGATCGGGATCGCAATTAACCCCGCGAGTTTCGCGTGTTCGATCACTGGCAGTGCAAAATTCAGGTAGAAAACCTCGGCCAAGCCGAGGTTAGAACATTCACAAATTTGGCGGGATTAAAGCGCGGGGCGAGGTTGTTATCAACCGCAATGCGGACAAGCAGCCGGCCTTTACGCTGAGGCCGTTTGACCCTCCGTGAATTGCGAGGCCGCCCAATGTTTGGCGCGAAGCGTGAGCTCTTTAACATGCTCGGGCCAATCATGCAAGGTGGCGGGGTCGAAGTCGGCGCCGTTCGGCCAAACCAGCGTATGCACTTCCGGATCAATCTTGACTTGATTGAATAAAGCCAACTCCATTAGCGGCGCGAATAACTTGCCCGCCATGATCGCGCGAAAGTCAATGGTTTGTGCGACGCCGTCATCAAATTGAATACGAAGCGTGTATGGAGCGGCGATTTCAAAAGCTTTTACGCGGTAAATTGCATGAAGCATGTGAGGGCCTTAAGTTAATGGTGCAATTTCTTCTGACGGCAAACCGTTTTGCAGATAACGCCAATTCTCCAGCAATTCATATTGATGAAGCTCAATCCAAGCTTCAACGAAACGTTGTTGGCGTCGCGGTAGCGAGCCTGCTAGCATGGTGATCGCTTCGATATCGTAGATCGCATCGTCATCCTGATAATAAGCGTGAAGATGTGGCACATGATGCGGAGCCAAAGGCTCCATGTACATTCGAATGATGATACCGAAGAAGCGACAAAGCTCCGCCATGGTCAGCAGACCTCACTCAGTTTTTGTGCGCATAAAGATAAAGGATTAATTTGATGGAAGCAAACCTCAAAATGAGATCGAATATGACCTCCCCAACAACCCTTTCAAACCTACTGCTCGCGCTCTTCGCCGCCGGAAGTTTCTCCACGGCATGCGCGCGAACCGGAGAGGAAACCAAGATGACGCAAGAAGCCATTACCGCGGGCGACAGCGGCAGAACCGTTGCGAAACTCAACAAGCCGCGCGACGAGTGGAAGCGTTTGTTGTCGCGGCAAGAGTATAGCGTGCTGTTTGAAGAGGACACGGAATATCCGCGTTCCAGCCCGTTGAATCAGGAAAAGCGCGAGGGCACTTTCATTTGCGCGGCGTGTTATCTGCCGTTGTTTTCTTCACACGCGAAGTATGAGAGCGGCACGGGCTGGCCGAGTTTTTTTCAACCGCTCCTTAAAGAGCACCTCGGCACTTACACCGATTATAAAATCGGCGTGGGCCGCACCGAGTATCATTGCGCGCGCTGCGGCGGCCATCAAGGCCACGTGTTCGAGGACGGACCGAAACCGACCGGCCTGCGCTATTGCAACAACGGCGTCGCGCTGAAGTTCATTCCCACAGGCGAAGCGCTGCCGCCGCTGCGACAATAGTTTTGCGCGCAATGCCGTTTCCTTCTGAATGACGCGCTAGAAACAAAGAAATTTTAATTCGAGAATCCCATCCCAAGCCATGAGAATTTATTCTATGAACATGCTCTCAATTTTCGCTGCGCTGGTTTTATCTTCGTGTCAAACCTCCGAGCAACCCGCGCACAACTCCGCGCGCGAGGCGATGACGGCCGAGCAGGCAAAAAATCTTGCGACCGCGACTTTTGCCGGCGGCTGCTTCTGGTGCATGGAAGCGCCGTTTGATAAACTCCCCGGCGTGATCTCGACCCTCTCGGGTTACACCGGCGGATTTAAAAAGAATCCGAGTTATGAGGAAGTGTCTGACGGCACAACGGGCCATGCGGAAGCCGTGCAAGTGACCTATGATTCGACGAAGATCAGTTATTTGCAACTGTTGCAAGTGTTCTGGCATAACATCGATCCGCTCGCTGCCAATCGGCAGTTTTGCGACGGCGGCACGCAGTATCGCTCCGGCATTTTTTATCACAGTGAGAAGCAGCGCGTTCTCGCCGAAGCCTCGAAGCAAGAACTGGTGCAATCCGGCCGCTTCAAAAAGCCCATTGTGACCGAGATCGTTGCGTTCACGGAGTTTTATCCGGCCGAGGAATATCATCAGGATTTTTATAAAAAGAATCCGTTGCGCTATCAAGCCTATCGCTCGGGCTGCGGCCGCGATCGGCGTTTGCAAGAGCTTTGGGGCGAGTCGCACTAACGGTTCTTGCTCTCACGAAATCAGAACTCCCACGAAACTGCAACACTCGCTTCGTGGGAGTTTTTATTTTGTGGCGAACGAATCGCAATTTGTAAGTTATGACTATTACGAACGACTAATCGGCAATGACATTGCAAGAAGTCTCTGCGCATCAGCGCATGAAATAAACTTTAGAACATCTAACCAGGAGAACAAGACATGAAGGCCATAGCCGTTATCCCCGGCAAGCCCAACTCGATGCACTTGCGCGAAGTGCCCAAGCCGATGGTTTCCGAAATTCCGAACGGGCGCGGCGTGCTCGTGAAAGTGTTGCGCGTCGGCGTAGACGGCACGGACAAAGAAATCAACGCCGCGGAGTATGGCGCTGCGCCCGCGGACTATGATTATCTCATTACCGGCCACGAGTCGTTCGGCATTGTCGAAGCAGTCGGTGCGAACGTGACGGAGTTCATGCCCGGCGATTATGTTGTTGCCACGGTGCGGCGGCCCGGGCATTCGATCTATGATCAGATCGGCACGTATGACATGACCACGGATGACATGTATTACGAGCGCGGCATCAATCTGCGCCACGGTTTTTTGTCGGAATATTATGTCGATGATCCCGAATACATTGTGAAGATTCCGCGCGGCTTGAAAGAAGTGGGCGTGTTGCTCGAACCGACCACGGTGGTGGAAAAAGGCATCGGGCAAGCGTTTGAAATTCAGCGGCGTCTGCGTGTGTGGCGTCCGCGCAAAGCCGCGGTGATGGGCGCGGGCACGATTGGCTTGCTCGCTACGCTTGCACTGCGCTTGCGCGGCTTGGAAGTGACGGTGTTTGGCCGCACGCCCAAGCCGTATCTCAATTCAGATTTGATCGAGGCGCTGGGCGCGCGTTATGAATCGACCGCGACGTTGCCCGTGCTCGAAGGCGCGAAGAAGTATGGTCCGTTCGATATTATTTTCGAAGCCACGGGTTTTTCGCCCATCGTGTTTGAAAGCATGCAAGCGCTTGGGAAGAACGGGGTGCTCGTGCTTTCGAGCGTGACCGGCGGCGATAAGAAAGTCGAAGTGCCCGCGGATAAAATCAATCTCGAGTTCGTGCTTGGCAACAAGGTGATGGTGGGCACGGTGAATGCGAATCGTGAATACTTCGAGGCGGGCGTGAAAGATATGGCGCAGGCGGAGGCGGAGTATCGCGGCTGGCTGCGGCGTTTGCTCACGCATCCGGTGAAGGGCTTGGAAAATTACCAGGAAATGCTGGACAAGTTGACGACGGCGAAGGGCGCGATTAAAGTTTATTGCGAGGTGGCGGAGTTATAAATTTTTCTTCGAAGTGAACATTGCGAGCAGCCGGAGCTTTGGTTCCGGCTGCTTTTTTTATGGGCAAAGGCCGGCGCGATTAATCACCTCGGTGACGCGAGGCCTAGCTAGGCTTTGAGTCACCTCGCTCGAAGAGAGCCGGTCAGAGGAACAAACGAAGAGGACACGATGGTGGAGCACAGGCCAAACAAAAAAAGTCGGCGGTGAGCAGTGATCAGTGATTCTGCCGTTTCCAGTAAACCTTTGGCGCATTTAAAGCGAGACAAAGGAGCATGTTCCCGTGCGCTCCGCCAACAGAGTTTGGGAGTGAGAGCAAATCACTGTTTCAACGTCGCCGCATATTGCTGCGTCCAGCCGAGATCGAAATGTGAAAACGAAGTGAAATGCAAAGTTGCGGGCTTGAGGGCGAGCGCCAATCCCACGGTGAAACGATCGGGGTTCGTGCCCATGCCCACGCGCAGCAAGAGCGGCGGGAGTAACAGTAACTCCGCGCCCGCGCGCACTTCCGTTGCAAAATCGCTTTGCTTGAAGATATCCATCTGCCCGAAAAAACGCGAAGCCGCGCGATAGCTCACTCCAAACGCGATAGTGCGCGGCGATTTCTCGCGTCCGACTTCCAACACCTTGCCTACCACGGCACCCCACACAACATGCTCGCTCAACGGCGCGACCAACCCGGCGCCCACACGCCAACTGATCCACGTTTCATAGCGCGCGATTTGAACTCGACGCAAAATGCTTTGCATGCCCACGGCAAAAGCGCGCGCCTCTTGACGACGCATTGCCGGCATCGCAACTTTGATCGCACCGGCGAGTTGCAAAGCTTGATCTTCAAACTGCGCGTGGCCAAGATGCACCGCGGCAACGCCCAAAGCCATTTTGCCCACAGTCGCGCTTGCGGCAACGCTTGAAAGCGTGATCTCTTTGATGCCGAACGGGCGCGAATAAGAAAATGTCACGGTCTTGCCGGGCACTTGCGCGAGCGTCGCGGGGTTCAGGAACTGCCCTTCGGGGTCTGTTGCCAGCGCCACGCCGCTTCCGCCTAGTGCTTGCGCGCGCACGCCGAGATTATAATCTTGCGCCCACACTTGGGGCGCTAGTGGCACGAACAACCAGATGAAGGGCTTGACATTCATAAAGTCCCCTAACTATATTCGCGTGAGTAACTGACAATGAATTTATTCTATTGCTGGAGAACGCAACATGCGCGGATCAAATAAATTATGTTTACTGGTCGCGGCCCTCGTGTTGTTCGGCGGGCGCACAATATCGGCGCAAGCCAACGGCGACAAACGCGGACGCCTCATCACGGCCAAAGTCAAGGTCATCCTCGACAAGCTGCCGCAAGAGAAGAAAACGCGCATGGAGAATTTTGCTGAGAAGGTGCAGAACTATATCAACAATCGCGTGTGGATCGAAGAAGATTTCGTGCGCCCGTTCGAAGTCGGCTTTCAATTCTTTCTGGAAGACAATCCTTCCGCAGTGGAAGATCGCTATAAATGCAGCATCATTGCCGCGGGGCCGGACATTCAATATTATGACAAACGCGCGTTGTTTCCGTTTCAAGAAGGCGAGACCATTCAAGAATCCGCGACGTATGTGCCGCTGCGCGGTCTCCTCGATTTTTATATGTTCATGATCATTGCCAACGAGCTGGACAAATACGGCCCTGCCGCAGGCGATAATTATTTCGCGAAAGCGCGCGGCACGATGCAAGAAGGCAAGTACAGTTTATTTGCGTATGGTTGGGATATTCGGGAAGATCTCGTCACCGCCCTCTCCACCGAGAACTACAAAAAATTTCGCGAGATGAAGGATTACTTTTTTTACGGCATCTGGTCAACAGACGAGGCGGCGCAAACCCGGCATTATGTGCTGGAAGCGTTGAAGCGGCTGGAAGCAGTGCTGCAGGACGATAAAGATCATCTCGCCGCGAAGAATTTCATCGATGCGCATTATCAAGAGCTGGTTGAAATTTTCAAACAGGCCAAGGACACGACGCCGTTTGAAATTTTGTTGAAGCTCGACCCTGATCGCAAAGACGTGTATAACGAATATATCGAAGCGAATTGAGCCGGTCTCGACTCCATGTTGTCATGGTACTGCATTTCATTCTTGATAGTTAAACTCGATTTTGCTTTGCACGATAATCTCATCGAGAATTTGCCGCAAATACCCATCTCTCAACGCTTCATTGAATCTCGCCTTTAGCACGGGGATATTGATGACTTCTTCGATACAATCCATGTATCTCTTGACGATGGGCTTTACCAAATACTGCTTTTCTGCTCCTTGCTTTATTTTCTCCCGCAGAACGCTCAACGATTCTTCTGATTTGATCACAAAAGATATAGGATAGCGTTCTATCTTATCTATGTCGAGAAAATACTTTTTGACATCTAGCGTTTCGGTAACCTGAAAAAACCTGCCCAGCGGTTTCATGACAAAGTCGATGCCGCCGTCATTGGCATTCGTTCTCCCGGTTTTGTATAATTTAAGCCCCTCCTTTCGAATACTCTCCAAGTCAAATCCGAAATAGACTTTCTGATCATGATAATAGAATTTGAGAATGGCGTAGCTGATTATTTCAAAAAGACGGGCATCAACATGAGGAGCAAGCAAACTAACGATCAAGTCTTTGGCTTCTGTTTCATTCTCTTTGCCGATCCTTTTTAGCCGATTACAAGCTTGAATAAACGCCTCAAAAGCGTTTTGCTTTGCGCTTATGTACTTATGAACGATGGCAAGGACGGCCTTGGCGAGGTTATAGCTTTTTCCTGAAACCATGGTTTTTAGAAGATTTTCATTAAACCAGTAGCGATTAGTTTCCACGTTTCGCAGAACGGGAATATGCGTTATTCGTGGAAAATACTTCCGAAACTCTTCGTTGAGCCGATGATTCAAGGCATGATTCTGAAGTTTGCTACCGAAGGGTAGTTCGCGTTGGCGCTCAAAAAGCTCTGAGAACTTGGCGCCCTCGGAGTTTGCGTAATCGCCCTTTTTATCAAAGCTATTTTGGAGATAGTGCTCAACCAGAACAAAAACTGCGTAGATATTTGCGAAGCTGCCACGCGCTTTTGAGCCGCGACTTGCTGATCTGGTTTTGATATTAAGATATTGCAGTAGAGGATTCCTTTCAAAGACTTCCTCCGCCGCATTCCCAAAATGCTTCGCAAGAATATCCTTTATTTCTTTTGTGAATTGGTGTTCCATTTAGCTGCGCTCGAATAACATGAGGCGTTGCTGTTCCACCACTTGCTCCCGTTCGAAGGAGCGCGGCACACGGCGTAATTCCGCACCCTTATAATGAGTTTGAATTTGCAACCGCCGCAACCCTGTTTTAACGTACTCTTCCTCAATTTCTATTCCGATAGACTTTCTTCCCAATTTTTTAGCGGCAAACGACGTCGTGAACGTGCCGGAAAAAGGATCCAGAATCACGTCGTTCGGATTGGAGCTTGCCAGAACAATGCGCTCTAATAGAGCAACCGGCTTCTGTGTGGGATGATCTTCATATTCTTCCATACGATAACGCACCCGCGGAAACTCCCAGACATTTCCTGGCACTTTTTGAGTGCTGTAGATCGCGGGGGTTGATTTGCGATAGTCAATAAGCTTGCGTCTAGCACCGGTCTTCGCTTCGACTAAAACACTATCCGAGTTGAAGGTATAGTTGTTCTTGTCCTTCACTCCAAAAAGTATAGGCTCATACAAAGAGCCAAAATATTTTTTGGCTTGAACGCCGGAGCTATCGTAACACCAAACGATACGAGACAAAACTTCCAGCTTATTTCGCAAATAAAGGTCAAGGTGCGGCATATTCTGCGTTGCGGCCATGAGGTAAAAACTGCCGTCAGCTTTTAGTTTCTTGACGCAGAGATCAAGCCATTTATAGCACCACGATAAATAGGCCTCTTCCGACTCCCATTTCTCTTTTCGCCCGTTAAAGCTTTTGCCGATATTATAGGGCGGATCGGCAAAAATCAAGTCAACGGAGCTATCTGCAATGCAATCGTCTAAAACCTCAATCGCATCGCCACGAAAGATGGTGTGGCCGTTGCCTTTAAAAAATTCTGTCATAACCAAGATTTCTGCTGAATGCTTGAGATTCAACCGCGAAATTCGAATTAGAAAATCAGGACCAATTTATTTCACACCTCAAACGCCTCCCCTGCATACGGCACATGCACATTCGGGAAGCCCAATTCGCGAATGCTTGCCGCCAATGCCTCCGCCGGCTCCGGCTCGCCGTGCACCAGAAAAATGTGCTTGAGTTTTTTCGGATTCTGACGTCGCACGAGCGTGAGCAGTTCGTCGCGATCCGCATGCGCACTCAAACCGTCGAGCTTGCGCACTTCACATCTGCGCTCAAAAACTTCTCCTAAAATCTTTGCTTCAGTTATGCCTTCGCCCAAACGCCGCCCCAGCGTATGCTCCGCCATAAATCCCACCAGCAACACGCAATTCTCCGGCCTGCCAATATGATGCGCGAGATGGTGCAACACGCGCCCCGCTTCGGCCATGCCGGAGGCGGAAATAATGATGCACGGGTTGGTCATGTCATTCAGCTTCTTCGAATCCTCGAGCGCGCGCACATAATTCAAACGCGCGAAGCCGAACGGATCCAGACCGTCTTCCATGAATACGCGATTGGTCTCGCGATCAAAGCATTCTGAGTGCGCGCGAAAAATTTCCGTCGCATTCACGGCGAGCGGGCTATCGACATACACCGGCATCTCGGGAATGCGATTCATCTGCCACAGTTTATGGAGGTAATAAACCAAAACCTGAGTGCGCCCCACGGCAAACGCGGGAATGATAATCTTCCCGCCGCGCCGGTAAACCGCGGTGACGATTTCCGCGAGCTCGTTTTCGATATTCGCAAAATCATTATGCACGCGATTGCCATACGTGCTTTCCAGAATGAGCACGTCAAGCTCGTCCAGTTGATCCGGATCGCGCAAGATCGGCGCGCCGGCGCGGCCCCAATCGCCGCTGAAAGCGAAACGCCGGGTTTGCCTGTGCTCTTGAAAATCAAGCGTCACACTCGCGGAGCCGAGAATGTGTCCCGCGTCGCGATAGGTGACTTGCACTTCCGGCGCGACAAAAAACGGCCGCGCGTAAGGCATGCCGACGAAATGCTGCAATGCCTTCTCGGCGTCTTCGATCGTGTACAACGGCTCGATCTCTTCTTTGCGTTTCTTGCGCAGCCACTCCGCGTCTTTCTCTTGCAAAAAAGCGGAGTCGCGCAGCATGAGATTGCACAAATCCGCGGTGGCGCGCGTGGCGTAAATCGGGCCGGCAAAGCCGCGCTTGATGAGCGAGGGGAGGTTGCCGGTGTGATCGATATGCGCATGCGAGAGCACAACCGTATCGACACTTTCGGGATCAAAGTGGAAGGATTCGTTTTTTTGCCGCGCTTCGGCGCGATGGCCTTGATAGAGGCCGCAATCCAGTAAGATGCGTTGGCCGTGGAGATCTAACAAGTGCTGCGAGCCGGTCACCGTGCGTGCCGCGCCGCAAAATTTGATGCGCATAGTTCGCTCCTCTTCGTTTAAAAAACGCGGCCAATCTAGGCTGGAAGGCGTTGAATGTCAAGCGGGATTTACTATAAGCCGAGTTCAGTTTTTTTCTTGACAATGCACGGGGGTTTCTTCATTATTCGCAGCGACACACTTTTCCATCGAGAGCGATCATGCCAAAAAAAACTTTGCTTGCAATCGTTTCGCTCTGCCTGGCAACGCTGGGCCGCGCGCAGGTTTTGCCGTTCGAGCATTATTCCATTAAAGACGGGCTGGCGTCGAATTGGGTCACTTCCATATTTCAAGATACGCGCGGCTATTTGTGGATCAGCGGAGACGAAGGGATTTCGGTGTATGACGGCGTCTCTTTCAAAAATTATGGCGTGGCCGACGGCCTGCCGGTGAGTCACATTTGGCGCGTTTATGAAGGCCCGCGCTCGCCCGGCACAATTTGGATCGGCGCCAATAATAACGCCGTGTGGAAATTCGCGCAGGGAAAATTTACTCGCATCAAATCCAATTCTACACCCAACTCCTGCAGCTATTTTTTGGAAGACCACGAAGGTACGGTGTGGTGCGCCACCGGTCGCGGTGTTTATCAGGTGCAAGGCGACAGTCTCGTTTTGTTTCCGACCGGCAGTGACAGCGGTTGGGCGCCGTTCATCACGCAAACCCGCGATAGTCTCGTCTGGATCAGCATCGGAAAAAATTTATACCGTTATTCACCGCGCACACGGCAAACCGCGCGACTCGATCCGCCCATTGCACAAGCGCCCGTGACGTGTATGCTGGAAGACGGCGATGGAAGCCTCTGGTTTGGTGATGAAGCCGGTTTCGTTCATCTCTGGCGCAACAACCGCATCGAGGCATCGCGCCAAGTCAATTTTAAAGAAGTGCACGATGCGCGACAATTGCACGAGGTGCTCGATGATGGTGAAGGCAATCTTTGGTTCGCCACCTCGAATGGCATCATTAAGGTTGCCAAACAAAATTTTTCCGCCGGCAGCGTGACGCGCCTTGCCACCGAGAATGGCTTGCGCGACTATGATATCACCTCGTGCCGGCGCGATCGCGAAGGTAATCTGTGGTTCGGTTCTCGCGCCGACGGCTTGGTGAAACTCTCCGACCGCCAAGTCTTCCGTTTTCCGCTCGCGGGCTTGCGGCCGGATCTCATGAACCACGCGGCGGTGACAGATAACCGCGGCCGCATCTTTGTCGCAATGGAAAACGGCGTGACGGAAATTTGGCGCAATGCCGGCGACAATTGGAATACCTATTTGCATGAATTGGACAAGGGCGGCTTGTCGGGACGTT
>CAYNDW010000044.1:0-16606 GCA_964395375.1 uncultured Cytophagia bacterium | reverse complement strand
CACGCGCGCGTCGGCCGAGAGCAGCCGGAAGAGCAACGCCTCGCGCGCCATCTCAATCGCACCGTGCCCGCGCTCGAAGAAAGTTGCGAGCTGCTGCTCAAACCGCATACGACGCTGAGTCTGCTCGAAACATTGCAACTTCGGCGACTGCTGCAAAGCTTTGCGCCGGCGCGGGCGGAGATGAGCCTTCCTCCCATACTCACATCCCGTGCAAAACGATTTGTCGTGATAAATTTCACGCTCACGCTCGCGTTGGCGTTCGGCTTCAGCGCCGTGCACAAACTGCGCGCACGATCTGAAGCGGTTGCAACTGCAACCAACTTCATGCACACGCCTGCGAAGCTGCCATCCGCCGCAAGGCTGATCGAGTCTGCGATTGAAATTTCACCGCCGGCGTACATCGGCAAGGCCCGCCGCACGGCTTCTGATTTCAATCTCATAATAGAAGAGAGCGCGACGGTTACATGGCGGCTGGTGTTCGATCAATCACTCATACGCGCCGCGCTGCTATTGAACAACAAGGACACGCTTGCGTTGCGGTCACAAGACACGACACATTTCTTCATACAAATACAGTTGCGCGAGAATGCATTTTATCAATTCATGTTTCAAGGCCGCAAGCAGGCGACGCAATTCTCCGATTACTTTCGCCTCGAGATCGTCGCCGATGCCGCGCCCGTGATTGCGATTGACGCGCTTGCTTCGCGCACCGTCATTGCACCGGGAGAGCAGCCGGTGCTTGATCTCCGCGCGCGCGTGGAAGACGATTACGGCGTCACCCAGGTCGAAGCGTACGCAACGTTGGCGCGCGGCTCGGGCGAGGCCGTGCGTTTTCGCGAAGCCAAACTGGCGTTTAATAAGGTCGAAAAAATCTCTGCGCGTGTGTGGCAATTGCAAACGGAGCTCGACCTTGCGCAACTCGACATGGCGCCGGGCGACGAGTTGTATTTTTTCTTCGAAGCGGAGGACAATCGCGAGCCCGCCGCAAACCGCAGCCGCTCGGAAACATTCTTCGTCGTTTGGCAGGACACGGCCGCGGGCGTTCCGCTCGCGAGTGCCGGCTTGTTAATCAACCCGCTGCCGGAATATTTTCGCAGCCAACGGCAAATCATCATCGACACCGAGAAGCTCATCAAAGATCGTTCGCGAATTTCCGTTGCCGAATTTCAAAAGCGCGCGCAGAATCTCGGTTTCGATCAACAAGCCCTGCGCATGCGCTACGGCGAGTATTTGGGTGAGGAAACGGAGACAAGTGTTGTGACTGCAGCAGAGCACGAAGGCGAAGCAATCGATGTGCGCGCCGCGGACGACAAAACCTCGGCGGTGGCAAAAATCGTCGAGGAGTTCGCGCACGCGCACGACATTGCCGAGAACGCAACGCTGTTCTCGCTGTCGGTGAAGACGCAACTCCAAGCCGCGCTCGCGGAAATGTGGAGTGCGGAGTTGCATCTGCGCATGTTTCGCCCGGACACGGCGCTGCCCTTTGAGTATCGTGCGCTCGCGTTATTGAAAAGCGTACAACAACACAATCGCGTGTATGTGCAGCGCATCGGATTCGAATCCACGCCGATTAAAGAAGAAAAACGTTTGACCGGCGATCTCGAAAAAATTTCAAATCGTAGCGCACACGCAAACGTGCCGCGTGATTCGACGTTGCGCGAGGTACGCGCAGCGTTAAGAATCTTACGTAGCGTTGAGCAATCACAGAAGCTGCCTGCTTCTACCGAGCTTGCGACACTTGCAAATGCAAGCCGCGAGTTGGCGCGCGCGGTGATACGGCAATCGCGCGAAAGCCCGCGCGCGTTGCAGAATTTCCATGTTGTGCTCGTTGATTTTCAGCAACGTCGCATGCCGTGTGACTCGTGCTTGCAAACCGCGCAGCGCGCGTTGTGGCGTTTGTTGCCGACGCCGGCACCAGTTCCAGTGCAGCGCACGAACTTCGAATCTCAGCTCGCGAAAAAGTATTTTGAGAAACTCAGTCATGACGGCCTCCAACGCAATCACTAGTCTCGAAACCGGCAGTGCGCTCTGGCTTCCTCTTCTCATCAGTCTGGCGCTTCTGCTCGCGACGAGTTACTGGCTGTGGCAGCGTACACCGCGCCGACGATTCCGCGCGCGCATGGCGGCAAATTCACTCGCGATCCTTGCGTTGTTTGCACTGGCCGTGCGTCCGCAATGGCGTGCGCCAATCCGCACCGAAGCAACGGCCGTATTGTTTACTGCCGGCGCGGAAAAAGATTCTGTGCAGTTGCGAGATTTTCTCAACACGGCGGCGTTCAAATTTGCATTGCCTGATTATGATGGCGCGCATGAATGCAAAGTCATACCAGATCTCGGTTACTTGCAACGGCATTTTCCAGAAGTGCGGCGCGTGCATGTCATCGGGCATGGCTTGCCGGAGTATGATTGGGCGGAGTCGCCCGAGCTTGCGATCACGCCGCATTTCTCGGCGCTCGCGCCGGGTTTCAAATATGTGCATTGGCAAAAAACTTTGCCGTTGGGCGAATCGCTGATCATTCAAGGTCAAGTCGTTTGCGCGGATAGCACGCAGCACTTCGTGACGCTGATCGATCCCGGCGGCGTTGTGGATTCGGTTGCTATTCAACCGCGTAAATCAACTTCTTTCACATTGCGCAGTAAACCGCGCGAAGCGGGAACGCATCTTTACACGATGCAGCTGCGAACGGAGCAAGGCCGCGTGCTCGCTGCCGAGCAGGTTGCGCTTGACGTGCAACCGCCGCGGGCGCTGCGCCTTTTGATTTTGGAAAGCGCCCCTAATTTCGAAACGAAATATCTCAAACGTTGGGCGGCGCAACAACAAGCGCGTGTAGCAATGCGCACGACCATCAGCCGCGAACGTTATCGCTATGAATTTATCAATCACCCGAAGTTCGCTTTGAACCGCGTTGATGCCGATCTCTTGCGCGGCTTCGATCTCGTGCTTGCAGACGCGCAAACATTGCAAGATTTACAGACGCAAGAGCGCGCAGATTTGCGCACTGCGATTACGCAAAAAGGCTTGGGCATATTGTTGCTCGCAGATGAAGCGGCATTCAAACCGAACGCACACCAAGCTGATTTCTTTTTGCCGTTTCAATGCGACACCGTCCCCGAGTTGGAGGAGCGCACGGTGAGACCCAATTGGAATTCCGCTGAGGCGCAGAGCGTGACGGCGCTGCCCGCCGCGCCTTATGAAATTTTGCCGGATTGGCGCAGCGTGCCGCTCGTGCGTGATGCGCAAGAGCGCACGCTGGTTGCAATGCAACAATGTGGGCCGGGCCGCATGGCGTTGACGCTGGTGCGCGCAACCTATCGTTGGATTTTGGAGGGGTATGGGGATTGGCACGCTTCCTATTGGGCGTATATCTTTTCGGAATTAGCACGCCGCACGCCCTCGACTGAAGCGTGGATGAGCACGCGCGATGAACCGATTTATGTCGATCGCCCGGTTGAGTTCGCTGTTCTCACACCAACGCCGCAGCCGTTCGGCATCGTCACAACTGCAAACGCGCCACGTGATACATTTTTCTTATGCCAAAATGAAATCGAGTCGTTGCGATGGCAGGGCACGTTCTGGCCGCGCGCGACGGGTTGGCACGAGTTGAGCACAGGCAGCGGAGAGGAAATGCGATTCTATGTTCATGCAAAGGGCGCATGGCAAACCTGGCGACAGGCTGAAAAAATCGCGGCAACTTCGCGGCATGCGCAAATTTTAGATGGTCATGCCTCGGCGCAGAATCCGCGCATTGTCTTGCGCAGTAAAACGATTTCTCCCGTTTATTTTTTTGCGCTCTTATTGTCGTGTTGCGCGTATTTGTGGATTGAAAGAAAGCTTTGAGAGTATTTGGGGAGGCCATCACATGCCACGTACATTGTTACTGTCAAACTTCGCATCGCTGTTCGTGTTCTTCGTTGTTTCCCTTTTGCGCAAATGGGAACGTTGCGCTTGTCACTGTTTTCGATCAACGTGAACAAGCGCAACGCGAGTGTGAGCAAGCGCGTCAGCCTGAGGATTTGATCGCCCCTCCACGCGACCAAAGGGCTGAGTTGGTGGCTGCGATTTGAGCAGATGAAAGTCTCGCTCGCTGGTCCAACCGCTTCAGTTGGGCGAGATCGGGGCGAAGATCTTTGCTGTGGCCGTGTTGCATGGGACCATCGCCAAGGTATCCCCTCGGTGAACCCATCTATCTTCTTTCGATTTGGATTTGTACCGTACGCCGAAGCGAAAGGAGAAAATCTTGGAACAACGGCACCGCGAACACGCGCATGCGCAGGAGATGTTTGAGAAAGTCGAACGGTTTCTCGCAAGCGCACTTTCGCAAGCAGAATTCTGCGGGCAAGAAGGTCTTGCTTACTGGACTTTCCGTTACTGGCTCAAGAAGTATCGTCTGCACGAAGCCTTGTCACCGCAAACTCGAGCGCAGGCGACAACGGACGAGGCTCCCACTGATTTTATCCCTCTGCGCATTGCACCTGTGGAACCCGCAGCGCAATCTTCCGCGTGTGCGATTGAATATCCCTCCGGCATTGTGGTTCGTTTCAACCATCCAATCGATGCAACCGTGCTCGCACAACTGATTCAGACGACGAAGGCATGAGCATGGTACCACTCTCGCCCGCGCTGCGCTTCTTTCTCTATGCCCATGCCACCGACATGCGCAAAAGTTTCGATGGCCTCTCGGGACTCGTGACCTCCGCGCTCACGCGCGATGTCCAGGGCCAGGAATCACATTCGCGCTTTTCTTCATCGGCGTTGGACCCGGCACACCCCCAAAAAAAGTTTAACACTGTTTTTTCCCATGCACGAGGTGTTCTCCGGGCCAGCGAGACGCTCCATAGCAACGGAGGGATGTTCAATCACACCATGTGGTGTTGATCTTGAGCACACAGCACCATCACGAATAAAGCCGGCAAGCTAAAATGAAACAGAGTATTGGCGTCGATGCTTCTTATACCTATAACAAAACGTGGAATAGTGCAAGCTTTCGCGCCGGCAAAATTGTATTTGCGAAAACGCGCTTGCCAAAAATTGTTCAACCTTCTCGAACCTCTCCTGCGAATGCGTATTCCCGCAGTGCCGTTGTTACATCGGCTCTCCTTTCGACTGGACACAACATAAAATCCTTATCGAAAGAAAGTAGATGGGTTCACCGAATGATACTGCTAATCTTGTTTTTTGAACGAATGCCATTTCCAAATTGCACAACTTGTTGTGCCAGCTAGTTATAAAAGCCACTTCCAGAGCAAATCAACTTTTTTGAGTGTTAGATTTGCCGGGGAACTTTTGATTGCAATCGTCGCTTCGCCCTCGGCCTCCAAATCAAAAAAATTATCCGCGAGGATAACACCAAAGGACGGAGACAAGAGCGCCAAATCTTTTACGAAGCGGTCGGTTTTCACCTTGACGCGCCAATCCCCTCCATCGATTTTCTCCAGCTTACAGTCGAGTGTGGGATTCTCGAGTTCAAGGTGCTTAAAGCGACGGAAGAAATAGCGATTTTCTGCAACGCCGTGGCCATTTTCTATTAACCGTCCGCGCAAGTATTGTTGCCGTGGATTTAATTCTAAAAGCTCATCAACAGCCAGAGCAACAAGACGCAACGAGGTGTTGGCAGGAATGAACACCGGCTCACGGCGCGCAAAGCTGATCTTGCCGGAAAAGCAGAGAACCTCGAATGCAAGCTCTGCCTCCAATGTTGCGAGCGTGTCATTGGTTGCCCAAATCTCCACAAACTTGGCCGCGGGTTTGAAACTCAACAACACTGGTGCGAAGAAGCGACGCGCATACCAGTAAGCAGCCTTGGGTTGCAGTTCGCTGTCGATCACGGCCCAACTTGACACCGGCCAACAGTCATTCAGTTGCCAAAACAGCGTTCCGGCAGTGTGAAATTTCTCGCGGCGCCAATGCTCGACCATCGTCTTCAACGCTTCGGCTTGTACGATTTGAGTTTTATAAATGAAGTCGTCGAAATCACGCGGCGTTTTGACGTAGCCAGCGAGAAAACGGTGCAGCCGCTCCGAGCCTTCCACCTGTTTGTTGTGATGCTCGAACACCGGACTCTGCGGCCACAGATCTTGGTCAGCAAGAAATTTTTTCCACGTGTCGAGGCACGCCGGCGCTTGGAAGCCAAACTCAGAAAGAAAGCGCCCACGATCTTTGGCAACGGTTGCAGGGTCGGCCCAGTTGCTCCAAATATTCCACTGATGACGATCGCCTTCTTTTTCATTGTTGGAATCTTCACCGCCGAAAGGCGAGCTTTGCCAATAAGGTCGTGTCGAATCATACTCGGCGCAAATCTCCGGAATGATTTTTTCGAAAAGGGAAACACCCGGCATCTCGCGAGATGAACGCCGCGTTTCCATATTCCACAACCATTCGTTCTCGTTATTGCCACACCACAAGACAATACAAGGATGGTTGCGCAGTTGCTTGATGACACTCGAAACTTCAAGCCGAACGTTAGCGATAAATTTCGGATATTCGGGATAAGCGCCACAGGCAAACATGAAATCCTGCCACACCAAAATGCCAAGCTCGTCGCACAACTCGTAAAAGTTTCCCCGCTCATAAATACCGCCGCCCCAAACGCGCAGCATATTCATGTGCGCGCCTCGTGCCATCGTCAAAAGCGTTTGATACTTCTCATTGGAAACGCGCGGCACAAATGAATCCGAGGGAATCCAATTCGCGCCTTTGCAAAAGACGCGCACATCATTGATACAAAAGATGAAGGACTCGCCGCCGGCATCTTTTTCGCGCAGTAGCTCGAGCTTGCGAATGCCAAAACGCGCCGTACCCTCCTCTACGATTTCGCTGGCGACACTAGCGCGCACGCGCATTTCATACAATGGTTGAGCGCCATAGCCATTGGGCCACCATAAATGCGGACGGTCAATTAAAAATTCCAGGACAAGATTTGTTTCTGAGGTGCTGGTCTGTTTGCTCGCGTGAAAATTCGGGCCGGAAATTTCCACAACATATTCCGCGGTACTCGGCGTGAATTTTTCAGCCTCGATTCTTGCGAGCACACGTGCGCGGCGCAAATCGTCTTCGAGATGCACCTCGACAAAGAGATTGTCGATGCGCAAATGGCGATAACCCTCCAACCGGATAGGTCGCCAAATGCCGCTGGTTGCCAGCTTCGGGCCCCAATCCCAACTGAAGGAATATTGCGCTTTGCGGGCATAAACCCGATAGCTCTCAAGCGCTACGGGCAGCTTGCCGTAACGCATTTCTAATTCTTGCGCCCGTTGCATGGGCGAGTCGAAGCAAACTTCGATTTCATTTTCACCGGGCCGCAGCATCGTGTTTACTTCAAACCGATGCGGAATAAACATATTGTCGGTTTCGGCCACGCGCTGACCGTTGATGAAAACGGCCGCAAAAGTATCGAGGCCCTCTGCCACAAGATGAATGGCAGTGTTCGATAAAAATTCTTCTGGCACTTGAAAGACGCGCCGATAATGCCAGCCGACTTCCGCCACCCATTGCACTTGCCCTTCGTTGTCGCGATAGAATGGATCAGGGATTTTTTTTGCCGCCATTAAATCAGTATGGACCGTACCGGGCACGGTTGCGGGCAACCATTCATCCCTTTTAAAAAGCGCCGCGGGCAATTCGCTGATTCGCGGTGATTGCCAATGCGGCTGCATTTGCCAAGCGCCATTGAGATCAATTGAGGAGATGTTCATGAAATGCCCGCTTGTTACGTTCATGCTCTTACAGATTCCTGTGCCTCGAGAAAAATTCTAGAAATTCCACGGCGCCTTCGGAGGCAGACGCGCGCGCGTAATAGACTCGTGGACAAGTTTGCAAACACGATTTGACCGCAGGCTCATTGCGAACCAATGCTACCCACCCTCCTCCGCGACTTACCACTTCAAATGCCGGTAAGTCATTGACCGAGTCGCCAACAAATGCCACCACTGAAAGCGGCTCGAATAGAGTCTCACACATTTTTTGAATACCCGTGCCTTTGTTTACTCCGCGCGCGCAAATATCGATGGCCGCAGAGGAATAACTGATTTCGATTTCGTTGGCGAGAGGCTGCAAAACCGCGATGACGCGTTCGCAAAGTATGGGCAAGTCTTCAGGCCGGTGTCGCGGGAATTCATTGGGATAAAGCGTCACGAGATGTTTCTTCTCTGGGTCAATGAAGCAGCGCTCTCCAAACCCGTGTGCTTCGAGCCGTTGTGTGATGGTTGCGATTTGCGACAACGACAGTCCTCCGATTTTCATGCGCTGCGTTTCATCATGGCGAGGGTCAAGCACCAGTTCCGCACCATTCTCGCTGATGATCGGCCCGTTCAAATCAAAGATACGATGCACTGCCAGCACTGTCAACGTTTCGCGGCCGCTCACGAGGCCAATCTTGAGGCCGTGAGACATAAGCCGCTGCAGAGTGTCCAGCAATTTGGAAGAGTGGCCGCGACCATTATTTCCGGTGAGCGTGCCGTCAATGTCACAAAAAATGTATGCGAGGTTTTTCAAAATTTGAATGGCGTTCGTAGTAGCTCCTTTAGGAGCGGGCAGTTCAGTAAGTGTGCCTAAAGGCACTACTACGAACTTTCATTTGAGTGTTGTTGGTGCAAATCAGAATAGAGCCTCAATGCAGCACGAGAGCTTTTTGCATGAGGCGAATGGATCCTGCTTCAACTACAAGCACGTAAATTCCCGAAGGCAGCGCCGAAGCTTGCCACGTCATGCGATGTCTTCCCGCCGCGAGTTTGCCGCGATGCACGACTGCGACTTCTTGTCCGAGCGTGTTGATCACGCGAATGCTCGTCTCTTGGGCGTGAGGCAGGTCAAAAATCAAAACCGTCTGTTGGTGAAAAGGATTCGGATAATTCGGCAAGAGTGTGAAAGTTTGCAGCGTTGAAGCAAACGAGGGCAATGCCGCAACGGCAGTCACCGACGGGATGCGGCGTTCGAGCACGACTGTTTGGTTGTCAGGGCTGATGAAAATTTTTCTTTGAATGCTGGGTTGCAGCACAATATTGTCGACAATTGCCGTGCGTTGCGGATCAGTTCCGGCATAGCGGAGAATGATTTCGTATGGGCCATTTGCAAGGCGGATTTTCTGCGGTAGTTGCGCCACCCACAAAAACGTTGCCGCGGCGCCGCCTTGCGCATGCAACTGAGAGACGCCCGCCACTTCCACTGCCACGCCAACGGCATCGCTGTTTCCCGTTTCCCAACTGAATTGCAAATAGAGAAAATATTCCTCATTTGTTGCTGCGGCATTGTCAATCGTCACGTGATAACGCACTGCGTCGCCCTCACGCAGCCGGAGATAACGCCCATTGCTGACACGCGCCGGACCATACGTTGTTGCACTCGTCACCGCGGGCGCGCCGCTCATGATCTCCGAAAAATTTTCCGCTTCGAGAATCGCATAAGCGTGGCGCTGCTGCTCGCGATAAAAAAGGAAGGGTCGCGCAGCCTCGACAAAATATGCGGATTGCAATCCCATCAACCCCTCAACCACGGACTCGCCGCCGCTGTTGCGATTGACGGTACTTGGTTCAATGCCATCGAAAAAATGACCAGTGGTTGAATCGTACATCGCAAAATTCGCGACGTTGTTGCCCAGCCACCAACTGCCGAAGAGTCCGGCCCACTGCGCGTATTGAGGCTCGCTAGTTGCGTGATGAAGCGCAATGAGTCCCTCCACCGTAGAAGCATTGCCATAATTGAGCTGCGCATAAAATTGCAACGAAGGGTTGATTTCGGCGAGCACCTCGCTGGTGAGCAGATGCAGATAAAAATTATCGGCCGCTTTTTTTGCGGCATTGATCCAATCCTGGCGTTGCAAAATTTTTCCGGCAACGGCGAGCGCCATCATTTGCCGACTGCCCCACGCATGCCAGAGATGAATGTCGTTGGGGGTTGATAAAAAAAGCCCAAACGGAAAATTTGCCGCATCGCCTAGTTGACACGCAGCGATGCCGTCGCACAATTTTTCAAGTAACGCACGCGCGCTACTGTTTTGCGAAGACTCATAATAGTAGGCAAGCCCCAGCACCATCTCGGCGGAGAAGTCCGCGCCCTCGCCGAGCAGCCAGCCGTTTGCCGGCACACGAAAACCAAAACGAGTTTGAAAAATATTTGCGGCAGTGACAAAACGCGCCGCTTTGCCAATCGCGCGATCTAGCCGTTGCTCCAACTCCGATTGCAAACTCGATTCGATATGCTTCTCTGCAAAAACTTTATGCGCAAAACCCATGGCCCATACCGCGCGACCGGCCCACCAGTTGAAACGATCATTGTTGCTCGTCGCGCCCGTGCGATTGATGGAATAATCCGGCCAGATGAAATTGTAGAAGCCGCCGTCAGCACCTTGCATGTAAAAGAGAAAACGCAGCAGCAACTTCGCTTGGCGCAAACTGTGTTCATCACTGAATTTTTCGAAACTGCGCAAATAAGCAATCACGCCGCGTGCGGCATCATCAACCGCTGCAATGCCCTCGTCGGGATCGCCGACCCACTGATAATCCGGATAGTTTGAGTAGAGATGGACAATGGCCATTGAATCGCCGTTGATCATCAGCGGCTCGGTGAGAAAATCAAGGTGAGCAAAATTGATGAACCACGAAAGCCGAGGCAGGTGAATGCCGGTAAGAAAAAATGGATTCGTGCCTTCAACGCCTTCGGGATCAGAAAAAGTCACTCGTACTTCGTAGGTCGTTTCGGGCGTGAGATTGGTGAGGCGCGTGAGGAAGCGATTGCCCTCGCGCTGCATCGGCTGTTCAGGAGACCAGCTTGCAGTGTAGCGGTAGGCGAGCGTGGTGGAGGCATTTTGATTGTCATCGCCGAGAATTTGCGCGGTGACTGTAATCGAGGTTGCGGTGTGTGATTCACGAACGCTTTGCACAATCGTGCGCGGCAGTGCGCCGATCTTTAAAAATAGCGTCGGGCGCAGCGTGGAATTAGGATGCTCGCTCGCGGCAAAGTCGAGTATTCCGGTTTGTGAAGAGATCGTTGTCTCGCGCAGCGTGAAGCCGAAATTGGAATCGGGATGTGTCAGCCAAAATTTTGCAAGCTGAGTGACGGGCCACTCTCGCCAACCGGCGCTTAAATTCGTGGGAGAAAAAGTTTGCTCGGACTCTGGTGTTACTTCACGATCAGAGGGGATGCCCTCCGCGCCGGGCCTCGCCCATGTTGTGCTGTTGGCAAACGCATAAAGCCAATTGGCCTCGCCGGTTTGTACGTCTGCACCATCGAGTCCCCCAGGATCATCGCCACGGCCTTCACCCCACGCACGATTCATGCGGAAGAGGCCGAGCGTTTTGTCGCCGACTAGCGGCGTGCGCGCTTGCGTGAAATATAACGCCACCCATGCCGAGTCGATTTGCAGCGTGGGCGGCAAGCTCGCCAGATCGAATCGAATCAGCGCGTGCTTCGCATCTGTTGCGCCGCCATTGCCGGAGGCTTCGAACAAGTTTTCGCCGCCGGCATTGTTGTTGGGCTTGTTGGCGAAAATGTGCGTATCGCTCGCGCCGTTGTAATTCGCGCGGCCTTGTTGAAAAATGAAAAGCTGCTGGGCCTGTGCGATTGTGGCTAGGAATAAAATGTTGATGATCAAGCGGGCCATGATTGAACCTGAGAGGGCGTTTGAGAATTACTTCCTGAGTTCGTAGCCTTGCCCCCTTGTGAGGCACTGATGGAGCACTTTAGTTCGCGTCATCACCAATCGCCCACAAGGGGCGAGGGCTACTTTCGTGCGGGAAATTATTTCTTATAGTTCAGCACGGGGCAATTGCTTCTGCAAGCGAGTGCTTCTTTTGCTTTTGGTTACGATTGCATACGAGCGCGCAGGCTTTGGACAGAATTGCGCAGCGGACAGGATCGCAGTGAAAGGAGTTCACTTTGCATTTGATGCTCAGGGCGGCGTTCACAGCTCGGCAGGTGCTCATCCTGCTTTTTTCGGAGTGTGGTCGCGCGAGGTAATGCCTCAGTTATTGATGGAGAAAAGTAGCGTCGTCATTCTGACTGCAAGCAAGATGCTTGCGCTACTATATGACTAGCATTACTGCGCGAGGGCATGATCAAACTTTATGGCGCTTGAGTTCGTGCAGCAGCTCATCGAGACTGGCAGTGGCCATTCCAATCACTTTGTCCGCGGCGCCGTAATAAACGAGCAGTTCATCATCAAAGATCGCGGTGCCGGTTGGGAAAACGACGTTGGGCACATCACCGACTTTTTCAAATTGGCGTTCCGGCGCGAGAATCGGTTCGGGAAATCGCGCGATAACTTTGAGCGGATTGTCGTAATCCAACAACGCCGCGCCCGCGCGATACACAAGCTTGTCATCGACGCCGTGATAAATGACGAGCCATCCCTCTTTCGTCGGAATGGGCGGCGCGCCGCCGCCGATCTTCCTGGCTTCCCACTCATACTTTGGCCGCATCACGGTGTATTGGTCAAGCGCGGCGAAGTGCTTCGTCCAATAATCTTTCTCCGGCTTCAGCATCTGTTCCAGGTCATTGAAAAAAGCGAGTTGAATATTCGGCTCGATGCGATGCAGCAAAAGCAAATTGCCTTTGACCGGCTCCGGAAAAAACATCGCATCTTTGTCCCACACTTCCGGAATGATGATGCCATGTTTTGTAATGGTCTTGAAATCTTTGGTCGAAGCGAGACACGTGCGCACGGTCGCGCCGTCGTACGCCACGTAAACGAGATAATAGCGGCCGTCAAATTTTGCCACGCGCGGATCTTCGACGCCGCGTTGTTCTTGCGCGGTCTCTCGGCGAAGAATCGGCGCAGGCCAACGCTCCAAAATTTTTCCGGCGCGATCGAGCTTGGCATAGCCGAGCGTTGAATAGTTGTCGCCTTCCACCGCGCGATAAATCAGATGCACATGCTCGCCCTCACGGATGGCGGCAGGATTGAACACGGCTTGTGATTCCCATGCATTGGTTGTGATCGGTTCGAGAATGGGATTGCTGATACGCTTTAGCTGGAACATGGGATTTCATTTCTCTATAGATCGAGTTTGGGATTGCTGGATGGGAGATTGGATTGGTGGATTGATGGATTGTTGGGCAATGACCCCATCAATCCATTCATCTATCACTCCATCACTCCTTCAATCCATCAATCCAATAATCCATTTGTTGATAGAGCCTTTGGCGCGCCGCGGAATTGGCTTCGATTTCGAGAATGGCATAGAGCGCTTCGATCGTCGATTCCGCACCGGCGTTGCGATTGATTTCTTTCTCCGAGAGAATGCCGTCAAAGCCGCGACCGGTTTTCGGATCATACATTTGCGTCTGCGCGGCATTTTTTCCGAAAAACCATTGGGCCAATTCCGCCGCGCGTTCGGCGAAGCGTTGATCATCGGTGCTCTCGGCGAGATGCAACGATCCCACGATCATGGGGCGGAGCGCATAAGCAATCTGCGGATAGCGGTCGATCTTCGTCGCATGAATTTCTTTTTCATGTCGGGAGAATTGTATTTCGCGCGGGAAATTTTCCTTCTGCAAATAAGCAAAAAAGAATTGTGCTTCGCGCCGGGCCGCATTCAAAAAATCCTCGCGCGCGAGCGGCTTGCCGATGCTTGCCAGCGCCTGGGTTTGGCCGTTGGCCCAGCCGTGCCAAAGGTTCTGCCATGACAGGATAGCGCCGAAAGGAAAATGCTGCTCATCACCGAGTTGCATGGCCAGAAACGCGTCGCCGAATTTCTCCAAATAACTTTTGACGCGCGCATCGTTCGTGGCGCGATAATAAGCGCTCAAACCCAGCACCAATTCCGAGGTGGCATCCGCAGCGGAATTATATAACAACCAACGCGGTGCATTGAAGCCGTTACTTGTGTCCATGCGCGGATAATTTTGCAGCAAAGTATCAAGATGCACAAAAGTTTTTTGCACGTGCTGTTGTAGCAGCGCGGCATAAGCCGGCTCGCGGTCGCGGAAAACGCGATAGCCTTCTCCCATCGCCCACACGCCGCGCGCGGCCCACCAGCCCAAGCTCTTGAAGCTGGTTTGGCCGTCGCGATTGATGGCATGATCGGCAAAAATGAAATTATAAAATTGGCCGTCCTCCGCTTGCAGGTGGCGGCAAAAATCAATAAGCCGGCGCGCACGGCGCAAACTTGAAGTGTCGCCAGTCACTTCAAAATGGCGGAGATAAACCACGGCAGCACGAGCCGCATCATCCACGCACGCGATGCCTTCGTTACTCGCATCGACCCACTTGTAGTCCGGATATTCCGAGTAGATGTGAATGATCGCCATGGGCTGGCCGGCGATTTTTATTTCTTCATAAAGAAAATTCAAATGCGACAAGTTGGTGAGTCGCAGCGATAACGGTTGCTCCTGCGCGCAGGCACTTATGATCACTGCCAGCGCTAGGCAAAAAACTTTGCGCAAAGCCATGAAACCGCCAAGGCCTCGCAAAGAAAATCTTTGCGAGTGCTCTGCGACTTTGCGGCTTTGCGAGTGGCTTTTGAGTTTTAGAAATTTGTCGAAGGTCATTTCATTTTATCATTTGAGTGCGATGATTCTGCTTGGAAAAGCTTTTGCGAAAACTTGGCAACGAGAGCTACGACTTTAAATCGACGCCCATCGGAATTGTCATTCAGAAGGAATCCTTTTCAGTGCTTGGTACAAAGCCAAAATAGATTTCTCCCCAGCGCTTAAAAAGATTCCTTCTGAATGACATGTTTTGGGGGAAGGCCGCATTCGACGACCGAGTCAAACCATCTGCACTCATATCATTTTACTCTTTCAATCCTGTTGCAGCCATGCTGGCAATGAAATACTTTTGGAAAAACGCATACGCGATGACGATCGGCAAAGCCAGCAACATGGCAGCGGCCAATTGCACACCGAGCTGGCTCTCGGCGGCGCCGCCGGTCACGAACAGCGCGACCAATTGCGGCATCACCATCAGCTCGCTATTGCGAATCGCCAAGATCGGCCACAACGTTTCGTTCCAAACTCCCATGAAAGTGAGAATGGCGACGGTGATCAAAGTCGGCACGGAGAGCGGCCAGAAGATGCGAAAGAGAATGCTGAACTCGCTCGCGCCGTCGATGCGCGCCGCATCCATCACGTCTTGGGGAATGGTTTTGAAGGCCTGCCGAAACATGAGCACGCCCAACGCATTGATCCCATACGGCACGATGAGCGCGAGATAGGTATCCACCCAACCGAGCTTCACCATGAGAATGTAGAGCGGTATGAGAATCAGTTGCACCGGAATGACCATGGTGAGCAGCACGAGCATGAAGATCAAATTTCTGCCGCGAAATTGCAGGCGCGCCAGCGCAAAGCCGGTCAGCGATCCGAACAGCAACACGCTCGCGACCACGGTTAGCGAGACGAACAGGCTGTTGGCAAAAGCGCGGAGCAACGGTATTTTTTCAAAGACCGTGAGGTAACTGTGCAACGTCACTTGTGAGGGAAAAATATCAAGGCCGCCGATTTCATTTTCCGGCCGCAACGTGGCGGAGAGCATCCATAAAAACGGATAGATGAAAACGAGGGCGGCGAGTGCCAAGAAAAGATAACGCAGGATTTTGTGCATTGCTCTTTCGATTAAATAATTTCCACCGGATAGATTAAGCCCAACGGATATTTTTATCCGCCGGTCTTAATCTGTCCGTTGGTTCTCTATTCTCTTTCCCCCATGCGACGTTGCAGCACTACCACCAGCAACACAATTACCGCGAATGCAAAGCCCAGCGTGGCGGCGTAGCCCATGTGATAAAAGAAAAAGCCTTGCTTGTAAATGTAAAGCATCGCCGACAGGGTGCGATTCATCGGGCCGCCGCCGGTCATGATATACGGTTCGATGAACAGCGAAAAACCGCCGATCGTTGACAAAATCACCACCATGAAAATCGTGGGATTCAACATGGGCAGCGTGACTTTCCAAAATTTTTGCCATGCGTTCGCGCCTTCGATTTCGGCAGCTTCGTACATTTGCACGGGCACGTTTTGCAAGCCCACGAGAAAAAGCACGATGTACAAACCGACGTTTTTCCAGGTCGCCATTAGCGCAATCGCGGGCATGGCAAAGTACGGCTCAGTGAGCCAGCCAATTTTAGCCACGCCGATTTGCGCTAGCAACGCGTTCAGCACGCCGGTATCTTTGGCGTAAAGCTGATCCCACAGAATTGCGACGACCACGCCGCTCACCACTACCGGCAGAAAAAATGCGGCTCGAAAAAATCCGCGCAGCTTGATCCGCTCGTTCAATTGTATCGCCAAAAATAGCGCGCCGCCAATTTGCAGCGGAATGTGCAACAGCAAAAAGATGCCGGTGTTCAACATCGCTTGCCAAAATAAATTGTCTTGAAAGAGCTTGGCAAAATTATCCAACCCCACCCACACCATCGGCGAGATGATATCCCAACGGTGAAAAAGCAGTATCAGCGTGAACACCAGCGGAAAGCCGATGAACACAGCGAAATGGAGCAAGTAGGGAGAAACGAAGAGATAACCAATGTGGTCGCGAGAACGCATCGCAAAAGCTCTGAATTATTGGATTATTGGATTGTTGGAGTGTTGGAGTGATGGAGTGGTGGAGTATTGGATTTCTGGGATGTTGTAGATTGCATTACTCCAACGATCCAATACTCCAACACGCCATTA
>CAYNDW010000043.1:15813-16736 GCA_964395375.1 uncultured Cytophagia bacterium | reverse complement strand
GGATCATGCTTCGCCCGTCGACGATGTGGTTCATGACGTGCGCTTGCTCTTGCGTGGCAAGCCGTGAGGATTTTTCCTTGGCCAGATTTGAATGCAAAGCCGCAACTCGCGGCGACTTGAAAGGAGTTGCTATGTTTAGATTTTTATCGTTGCGTTTGCCGGTGATGATTTTGCTCTTTGCCGGTTGCCAATCTTCACCCAAGGCGCCGCTGTTGGCGATCACCGAAGCTTGGTCACGGCCCGTTCGGGTGGAGATGCCGGCGGACAGCAGCGCGCACGGCAAGCATGTGAGTGGTAGCACGGGCGTAGTCTATTTGAACATAGAAAATAGCGGCGGCATTGCAGATCGCTTGCTGCGCGCACATGCCGGCGTCTGCGAAGTTACTGAGCTTCATCAAACGATTATGCAAGAGGATCGCATGATGATGCAGCCCGTGAGCGCCGAGGGTTTGGAAGTTCCGCCTCGCGGCGTGCTGCGCTTGGCGCCGCGCGGCCATCACATTATGCTCATTGCTCTGAAGCACTCGCTCAACGTGGGCGACAGCATTGAGGTGCAACTCGATTTTGCCAAGAGCGGCATGAAAACCTTTTATTTCAAAGTGCGCGAATGAGGCCAATAAACATGAAGACAATACCGTTCATTGCAATCGTGTTGCTGCTGGCCATGAGCACGCCGCAGCGTGTGCGCAGCCAAGCCAGCAACGCTGACACCTCGCGTGTGATCGACATTATGGCTGTCAACCAAGTGGCGCGGAAGCTCATCGCGCCGTGTTGTTGGTCAGAGACCGCAGACACGCATCGCTCAGAAGCTGCGGTGCAAATGCGCGCGCAAGTGCGCGAAGCGCTGCAACGTGGTTTCACGGAGCGACAAATCATTGACGGCTTTGTGAAGGAATATGGCGAGCGTGTGCTTTCGACGCCGA
>CAYNDW010000043.1:0-15803 GCA_964395375.1 uncultured Cytophagia bacterium | reverse complement strand
TGGCTCATGCCGGGGTTCGCACTCGTGCTCGGCGTTTGGAGCGCGGGGCGATTTGTTCGCCGGGCGCATGCGCATAGCCAAGCCGAGGCAAATAGCACCGTGCCCATGGTCAAAGTTGACTCCGAATATGCGGCACGAATCGAGAAAGAACTTGCGGCGTATAATTAACCATGCGCCGCGGCTTGGTTTTACATGTTCTGCAAATATGCTCGCAACGCGCGCACGGCTTCAATGTTCGTCACTTGATAATGCTCTTCCACACTGCTCGTGGCGCTGGCAAAGCGAATCTGCGGTCGCGCGCGGGTAGAACTATCGTATTTCGTCATTGTCAATGAAGCATGCACTTGATTGCAGCCGGTGCGCGCGAGTATTGCCGCGAGCGTGAGAGGCGTAATCCCTCCAGCCGGCAAAATTTCAATGCGCCCTGCGCTCTGTTCAATATAACGCGCGATATTCGCTGCGCCATTAAAAGCGCTGCTCTCCTGCCCCGAAGTGAGCACGCGCGTGACGCCCAACTCGATGAGCTGCTCTAGCGCGAGCAACGGCTCCGGCGTCACATCAAACGCGCGATGAAACACGATCTCTTTGCCGTCCGCTTGTCGCGCGATTTCTGCGCAACGCAGGCGATCGATTTGGCCGTCATCGTGTAAAATGCCGAATGCAATGCCTTCCGCGCCTTCCGCCAACGCGATTTCAACCTCATGCTGCATTAGCGTGAACTCGCTCGCGTTATAACAAAAACCCGCAGGGCGCGGGCGTATCATGACAATGATCGGAATGTGCAACTCTTGTCGAGCTTCGCGCAATAGCCCGAGCGAGGGCGTGAGTCCGCCCAAAGCCAGCGCGGTGTTTAGCTCCACGCGATCCGCGCCGCCGGCCTGCGCAATGAGACAGTCTTCCAACGAAGCCGTGCAAACTTCCAATATCATTTTCCGGAGCGGCAGGCTCACGCTTGCTTCACTCCCAACCGCTGCAGCTCTTTGCCCAATTGTCCCGTGCAGATCAGCGCCCACATCTTCCAATCCCCCACAAAAGAAAACCACGGATATGTGAACGTGGCCGGGCGATTCTTTTCCACAAGGAAATGGCCGATCCATGCGAAAGCATAGCCGGTGATCAGCGCGGTGAGCAACAGCCAATAACGCTGCGTCGCAAACGCATAAACTATTTGCGCAAGCGCCAGCGTGGTTCCGATGAAATGCAGCGCGCGGTTCGCAGGCGTCGCGTGCTCGCCGAGATAGAACGGCCAAAATTCCGCGAATGTGTGATATTGCTTTTCCATCTTCTCGACTCTCTTTAATGACAGATATAGAAGGGAGCGCTCACCTCAGAATAAATCCCGCTTTCAACGGATCACTTGGATCAATCAAAAACTCATGGCGGCCGGTGATGAACGCGCGACCTTCGACTTCGGGGATGATTGCAGCGTATGGGCCGAACGTTGTGGTCTGCGCCGCGCGTGCAGTGAAAGTTGTGCCGATAATGCTCTCGATGATGATTGGTTGCTGCACGCCAACCTCGCCGCGCGCGTGATGAATCGCAACGCGACCGCTCACGCCTGTGCCGGTCGGGCTGCGATCCACTTCGCCTTCCGCGAAGATGCACACGTTGCGACTGTGCGCATGCGTGCTTTGCGGCGCATCGATGAAGATCGTGCCGTATAAAAAGCTCAAATCTTTTTCAAAGGGATGTTCAATCGCGCGGCTCTTCATGATTGCGCGTTTGATGAGCATGCCTTTCTCGATCAAAGTGCGATAGTTTTCCGGCCTGCAAGATAAACCGAGTTGATCGACTTGCACATACGCATAGAACGCTCCACCGAACGCCAAATCGTACTTCACGCGGCCCAAGTTCGGCACATCAACCACGGCATCAAGCTCAACTACGAACGAAGGCACGTTGTGAAAGTAAACGCTCTGCACGCGATCATGCGCAATGCGCGCATGCGCGGTAATCAAGCCCGCGGGCGCATCGATCTTGATCGTCGTGAGCGGGGCGGTCATTGGTAGCATGCCGGTTTCGAGCACAACGGTGGTCACGGCGATGATGCCATGCCCGCACATCGAGCTATAGCCTTCGTTATGCAAGAAGAGCACGCCGAAATCCGCCTCGGGCGAAACCGCGGGCGTGATGATGCAGCCATACATATCCGCATGCCCTCGCGGCTCGAACATCAATGCCGTGCGCAGATGATCGAGATGCTCTTTCGCATATCGCCGCCGCGCGAGAATCGTGTCGCCGCGCAGCTCGGGATAGCCCGCAACGATCACACGCAACGGCTCGCCCTCGGTGTGCGCGTCGATGGTGGAGATTTTTGTGAAGTTGTGTGGAGGAGACCAAGGAGGAGCGGTCAAACTTATCAAGAGCCTTCTCTCGGTAATTGTTTTCGAGAACCATATTGATTTGTCATTCAGCAGGAATCTTTTTACGCGCTGGAGGCAATGCCGAGTGCTTAAAAAGATTCCTACTGAATGACAATTTTAGAGGGAGTGTTTGATTAAACAATCCGCTGTTGCTCTTTCTCAACCTGCAACAATCCCCAACGCCGGCCGCGTTTTCCATTGTCCTCGCGTGAAATCCGGAAAATCCATCGGACGGCTTTTGTTTGCGACGGAACGCTCACTCAAAGGAAATACCGCGCTCAATGCCGCGGCATCGTACACGTCCATGTCCATCGGCAAACCTTTGCGCAAGCATTCGATGAGGCGATAGTCCTCGATGAAATCCATCCCGCCATGTCCCACGCCCTCGCCTTTTTGATTGAGCGCTTTCCACAACGGATGATCAAACGCTTCGTAATACGCCGCGGACTCTTCCCACTTGTGCGCGGGACTGCGGCCTTTGATATGCAAACGCTCGGGGTGGCCTTCCACAAGGCCGCGCGTGCCTTGCACTTTTTTGATGCGGCTATACGGTCGCGGCAAATTCGTATCGTGGCTTACCATGATCATGCGTCCGGTTTTGGTTTTAATCAAACTGAGATTGACATCGCCGAGCACGTATTTTTCCTTGCGCTCCGGCGCGCCCTCGGGAAAAGTTTTCGCGACGTACTCTTGCAAGCCGCGCGAGTTGCTGCTCATGGAAACGAGATAATCAAAACCATCGCCGCGATTGATGTCCATACATTGCGCGACCGGCCCGAGGCCGTGTGTGGGATAAAGATTCGCGTTGTGCTTCATCGAGAAGGCGCGGCGCCACAAGCCTTCGCCGTTGTAATCAAACTTCACCGCGCGCAGATCGTGCAGATAGCCGCACTCCGCGTGCATGACTTCGCCCAACATACCTTTGCGCACGAGATGAAACGTGAGCAACTCGAAGCGATCATAGTTGCAGTTCTCCATTTGCACGCAATGCTTTTTAAACTTCTCTGCCGTCTCAACGAGTTGCCAGCAATCTTCGAGCGTGTAAGCCGCAGGCACCTCCGTGGCTGCATGCTTGCCGTTCTTCATCGCGGCGACGCAAATGGGAACGTGCCATTCCCACGGTGTGGCGTTGTAAACGAGATCGAGTTCTTCGTTCTCGCACATGCGCACGAAGTCGGTGTTGCCACGCGTATAGGCTGCGGGCTTGGGTTGCCCCGCCTCTTCCACCCACTTTTGCGCGCGCTCAACTTTCTCCGGCACGATGTCGCACAACGCGCGAATCTCCGCGCCTTCGATCTTCAAAAGGTTTTGCACGTGCACCGAACCCATGCCGCCAATGCCGACAAAGCCTATGCGCACGCGCGGCAGCGGCGGCGCAGTAAAAAGTTTATCCGAAGCGATCGTGCGCAATGGCGCGGCATGAGCTTCATCAAACAAACTGGCTTTACCAAGTGCAGCACCAATGCCCGCAGCAGCGCCAAGCTTCACAAAATCGCGACGCGTAATTTGAGAAAGCTGATCTTTGGTCATAATCCCTACTCCACGTTACTTGACAAGTTCATTCGTTGTTCTGTTTTCCGCGTGAAAGTTTGCGCAGCATCTCGCGAATATCGCCCGCGCCTTTGATGGCGACGTAGATCGTGATCGTGGAATACCACACGAGGCACGCCAGCGTGAGCGCGCCCCAGAACCAGTGGTTGGTGAGCATGTTTGAAATGGCGTTGAGCATGGGTTTTTCCTTTGATTAAATTTCTTGTCATTCAGAAGGAATCTTTTTACGCGCTGGAGACGCAGCTTATTCTAAAGTTTTGCCCAGCGCTGAAAAAGATTCTTTCTGAATGACAGATATGAGGAAGCGTCGGACTTCACCGTTGTGTTGGTTTCAACAACGACCCAATCACCATCGCGAGCGCAACGATGACATACGTGGCCACGCCGCAGACCGTGCCGTTTTGTGTGAACCATTCCGTGTATGGCCCAACCTTTTGCAACACGAGCGTCAACGCGGGAATCGCCGCGCCGCACACGATGGCCGCGGCTGCGCCCCAACTGTTCGCGCGCTTCCAATAGCAGCACGCGATGAGCAACACCGACATGCTCGAAAGATAAATCGAGCCGGTGATGCCGAGGTAGGTCCACAAATCGCCTTCGAGTTTGTACCATAAACCATAGATGAGCAGGAACACGCCGATGAGCGCGATAATGGTGCGATTCCAAAACAGGCCTTTCTTCTCTGGCCATGGCACTTTGCGAAACGGCGCCATGATGTCGTTGTAGATCACGCTGCCCCACGTGAGCATGTAGGATGAGTCCGTGCTCATATCCGCGGCGAGCATCGAGGCCACGAGCAGGCCCATCAATCCTGCGGGCACGACGATGCTCAACATCTTCGGCATGGCGAGCAAAGTGTCGCCGCCGATTTGTTCCGGTGTGAGCAACGCGAGCGCGGCAATACCCCAAATGCCGGGGATGAGGAAACGCGCGACGAAGAAGAACGAAGTGCCGGTATAAACTTTTCTTCCCGTGGCAGAATCTTTGGCCGAGAGCACGCGCGCGATTTGTGTTTGCCACGTGAGCACCGCCGCGGTGTTGAGCAGCGCGTTGAAGATGACATACGACCAACCCATGCTCGCGTTCTTCAGCGGATTGAAGCCGCCTTCGCCATAATTCGTTTGCACGGTATTGACGAGCGTGTTCCAACCGACGCGGTCGAGAATTAAAAACGTGACGACGATCAAGCCGAGGCTCATGACGATGAACTGCAGATAGTCCGTGACCAACACGGAAAGCATGCCGCCGAGAATCGTATACACGGCCACGCCCACGAGCAGTGCAGTCATCATGATTTCGAGATAATTCGGGTCAAGCCCGCTGACCGTGACGAGAAAATCGCCGCCGATGCGCAGGAACACGCCCATGTTGAGCAAGCCGCCGAGCACGATAACTACGCCCGCGGCCCAACGCACGCGCGGTCCAAACTTCTGCTCGAACAATTCCGGGATGGTCATCACGCCGGAATCGCGCAGCGGCTTGACGCAGAAGCCGGTATAGCCCACGAGGAACATCGCGAAAAACGTGAGCACACCGGGGATCGCGCCGGCAAAGCCTTTTTCAAAACCGTTCTGCGCCGTGTACATGCACGTGACGATGCCGAATTCCGTGGCCGCGAGCGAGGCAATGCCGAGATAGACATTCATCTCGCGTCCCGCCACGAGAAAGTCTTCGACCTTGCCGACGTACTTGCGCACCATGATGCCCGCGGCCATGGTGACGAGTAAATAGATTCCCACGATGCCGCCATCGAGGAGGGAGAAGTTGGTCATGAAGGCTCCTGAGTTCATTGAGAGTGGTTGCTTTGCTTAAAGCCAAAAGCTTTTCCGTAAGCGGATTTTTAGTGTGCGGATAAAGCCTCTAAGATTTATCCGCTTGATCTTTTCAATCCGCTTACAAAAAGCTTTGGGGGCAGCGGCTTATTCATCATGCGAGAATTGGAGCTTGATATGATGGACGTGGATTGCTATTTTGCGCAACGCAATGTGGCAAGCGATCTTGATAAACGAAAGAAGATTTTTTTGAGAAAGGCCCGAGCATGAAAGCAATGGAGGCTTCCGCACATGACAAGCTTCTCAAACGGCAGCGCAATGGCGACGAGCAAGCGTCATCTATAAAGCATGAACGCCTCTATGCAATCATGCAAGCCGATTGCATGACGTGGCTGGAGAATAGAGCAAGCACTAGCATTCACGCGATCGTGACCGATCCGCCGTATGGCTTGAAAGAGTATACTGCAGCCGAGACAACCAAGCTGCGCAACAAGCACGGAGGAGTTTGGCGCATCCCGCCCAAGTTAGATGGCTATGAGCGCCAGCCGCTCCCACGCTTTACGGTGCTCACTCCCGCTGAAAAAATCGCGTTGAAAAAATTTTTCTCCCTATGGGCGCAGCGAGCGTATCGTGTGCTCGTGCCGGGTGGACATGTCTTTATCGCGAGCAATCCGCTGCTCTCACATTTAGTTGCCGATGCTGTCGAAAGTGGAGGCTTCGAGAAGCGCGGCGAAATCATTCGTTTGGTGCAAACACTGCGCGGCGGAGATCGGCCCAAGAATGCGCACAAAGAATTCAGCGACGTCACTGTGATGCCGCGCTCGTGTTGGGAGCCGTGGTTGTTGTTCCGAAAACCTTGTGAAGGCCGCGTGCAAGACAATCTTCGCAAATGGAAAACCGGCGGCTTGCGTCGAATTTCCGCTGATCAACCTTTCTGCGATGTCATCAAAAGCTCGCCCACGCACGCGAGCGAACGCGAGCTTGCGCCGCACCCTTCTTTGAAGCCGCAGGCTTTCATGCGGCAGATCGTGCGCGCTGCCTTGCCACTCGGCGAAGGAATTATTTTGGATCCTTTCATGGGCGGAGGATCTACCATCGCTGCCGCGTGTGCCATGGGCTATCGCAGCATTGGCATCGAATCCGATTTGGAGTTTTATCGCATCGCGGAGGAAGCTATTCCGCGGCTTGCCCTGCTGCCGATTGAAAAGGAGAAACGTATAATAGTGCTGCGGCCCTCTCCGCACATTGTTCAACAAGAGGATTTATTTGTGTTCAGCCAAGATATGGCGATGTCGCCCGACGCCAAAGCCAGGCAGTCGGTATAAAAAATTGTTGCGAAGCTTCTCCACTCCTGAAGTTGTAATGGAAGCCGTTGGCGTGCGTCGCGAAGCGCCTTTACGACCGGAGAAAGACCAGTCTTTCTTCGTTAACTTTGCGCAAAGAATTTCGACAAAAGCCAGCGGCACGATAGTGCCGTTCTTCTGTTCGCCGACGATGTAACGAAACACCATCAACCTACAGTCTTCCGGATTGTGCCCCTGCCAACCTCCTTTTTGAATCGAAGACTTTACTTCAATTCCTTCCTTCCCTTTCAAGATCAAGTTTGATGAGTAATAACCCTTCGGCAGCAAATCGGGATGCCCGCCGACTTTCAAATTAACTACCAGCGAGCCAGAGGCTCTCGCAATGTTCTTGACTAGAAACTCCGACAAGATTCCTGACAGCGAATTGCCGAGCAAAAGCTCTTCAAGGGGGCGAAAGCCGCTGCTCGTGAGATAATCATTCAAGCCGTTGAAGAGACGATAAGTTTCTGCGACAGCCATCTCAATTTCATTAACTGTCAACTCGTAAGGCAGAATAACTTTCTTGTTGAGGTAGATTGGATCGAGTTGCGTCGGGTGTGTCATGGACGGGCCTTTCATAGTTTTTTCGAAAAAAACCTCACTCACTCCACCACCACCTCATCCACAAACACCCACGCCTTTCCTCCTGCGCCGGGATGGCCGGGCGGGCACACGCCAAGACTCTTCGCGCGCATACGCACATAACGCGCGCGTTTTGCCGCATCGAGTTGCGCCGTGAACGCGTGAATCACCGCACTCTCTTGCTCCACGGAAATTTCATGGCCGACGGTTGCCACGGTCTCAAAATTTTTGCCGTCATGCGATATAGCATACTCAACTTCCGTCGGCAGAAAAATCCACCACGCGCGCTGTTGCGCAAAAGTCGCTGCGAGTTTGGCAACCGTCGTGGCCTTGCCCAAATCAATCGTCACCTCCGCATCGTCTCCTTCGAAGCCCTGCCACAGCGTTTCATTGAGCGCCAGCAGATTGCCGCGCAAACCATTCACGAGGCCCGACGCGCCGCCGCCGAAATATTTCGTGCTCGGCGGAATCGCATAACTCACCTCTGCGCCCAGCGCGCGATGCACGAGCACTTCTTGTTGCGTCGCTTCCTCTTTTATCTTTCCATCAACAAACAAACCGGCATTGATCATTGCAGTTTGATGGAGCACGAACGCTTTACGATACCGCGGCGATTGCATCGTCGGCGCACTGCCGTCGAGCGTGTAGCGCAATTCGGCATGCGGCTGTTCGGATTCCAATTGCACGCGCACGCCGCGCGCTTGCGCCAGCAACTCGGTTTTTAATTCCACCGCAAACGAGCCTTTGGAATAATTCGCCTTCAGCGCGTCGAAGCGCTTGAAATGCGCACGCAAACGTTGATGAAAATTTTCCCAATTGCGGCTCTCCTTCGGCGACCACACCACCTCGGCGAGCGCGGACATGCGCGGCAGACTCATGTACTCCGCGTGCGCGGGCGTGGCAATGTACTCCGTCCACACATTGCCCTGCGCGCCGAGAATGTGTTTCGACTCTTGCGCATTGAGGGTCGCAGGAATTGGCTCATACGAATAAACTTTTTTCAACGTCACAAAACCGCCGATGCCCTCCGGCTCAAATTTCGGATTGGCTTGAAAGTAATCGAAGTAACAATGGCTCGTCGGCGTCATGATCGCATCGTGGCCTTGTTGCGCCGCGGCAATGCCGCCTGCAATGCCGCGCCACGACATCACGGTCGCTTCCGGCGCAAGCCCGCCTTCGAGAATTTCATCCCAGCCGATGAGGTTCTTCCCTTTTGCCGTGAGCATTTTTTCCACGCGCTTCACAAAATAACTTTGCAGCTCATGCTCGTCTTTCAAGCCTTCGCGCTGCATGCGGGCTTGGCATTTCGCGCATTCCTTCCAACGCGTCTTGTCCGCTTCATCGCCGCCGATGTGAATGTATTGATTCGGAAACAGCGCCGCGACTTCCGTGAGCACGTCGTCGATGAACGTGAACACCGAATCATTGCCCGCGCAGAAGATGTCAACATTCGGCCAATAACTTCCCACTTGCACGGGCATGCCTTCGCCGCGACACGAGAGCTGCGGATACGCGGCAAACACTTCACTCGTGTGTCCGGGCAATTCCATCGCGGGCAGCACAGTGACGAAACGCGCCGCGGCATACGCGAGAATTTCTTTCACGTCCTCTTGCGTGTAGAAACCGCCATACGTGGCCTTCTCGCCAACTGCCGGCGGATCGCGGCGCATCCACGGCTGCTGCTCGCGATCCACGCGCCACGCGCAAACTTCCGTGAGTTTGGGATATTTTTTAATCTCAAGGCGCCAGCCGTTGTCGTTCGTCAAATCCCAATGAAACACGTTCATCTTGTGCAGCGCGAGGAGGTCGATATAGCGCTTCACAAACTCCTTCGAAAAGAAATGCCGCGAGACATCGAGGTGCATGCCGCGCCAAGAGAAACGCGGTTGATCTTCAATCTCGACACACGGCATCGCCCATCGTAATTCGCGCTTGGAATCGCTCAAGACTTCCGCGGGCAAAAGCTGCAGCATGGTTTGCATCGCATAGAACAATCCGCGCGGCGTTGCGGCTTGCGCGAGCACGTGCGTGCGTGTGACCGAGAGCCGGTATTCTTCAACCGCAAAAAGCTTTTCTTTTGGGGATAAAACAAAAGCGATGCTGTTTTTGATCGGCGTGCTCGCCGCGTTGCTCGTGATGGTTAATTGATAGCCGGAGGTTTGTTTGAGCGCCGCAGCAAAATACTCGGCGACTTGCCTGACCGTGTCGTTGGCAGTGGCGAGTAAGATTTGCGTTTGCGAGGAGACTTCAAACTCGCCGCTCGTCGTATGCACGCGCGCGGGTTGAGGGATGATGTTGATCGCGGATTTTTTTTCTGTGGAGGAAAGATGCGGTGAGAGTAGAAAGATAAAAATGAAGCTCAAAGCGGCAAACCGTTTCATTAGGCTACTCCATTTGGTGTTCTCGTTCTACCTGAATTTTGCACTCGAGATGCCGCCAACCTTCGCCTGATGCTGTAAGCATCAGGCGAAAAGGTGTAAGCGATCTAAAGATCGCTCATTACGCAGTGGGTAGTCGCCCCGCTTGCGGGGCTTGCATCTTCTAGCCTGATGCTTTAGCATCAGACGAAAACCGGTGTGAGCACGGTGCAAAATTCAGGTTCTATACAACGCTCTCTCGTGCTCACGCTCCGTGTAGGCACGAGAGAGCGTTATTCTTGCCACAAATCTAGTTTGCCTTTGAGTTGTATCGCAATCACGGTGACTTGCGAGTCGAGTGTATGCTCGGGCACGTCGATATACACGATGCCGGGCGTTGCGCTCCAATATTGCTTCATGAGAATTTGCCAACTCAGCTTCGTGCCGTTGCCCACCACGCGGATGCGATTGATCGCATTCTTCAAGCCTTTGATCTCGATTGGGCCATGCGGGCGATGCGGCAGAAAAAGATAGAGCACCGTGCTGTCCGCCGAGAGCGTGCTCGCGCCGTAAAAATAATTCGGCGGAATGCCGGCGTGCGTCGCGTAAATCGCCTCGCTGTGTTTCTTCGTCCAGCGCCCCAACTCTCTGAGTATCGCGACTTGCTCTTCGGGAATCGTACCGTCGGCTTTAGGGCCAATGTCGAGCAAAAGATTGCCGCCGTTGCCGAGGCAATCGACAAACAGGCGAATGATCTGATTCGGCGTTTTATAATTCTTGTCATTGCCTTGATAGCCCCACGAGTCGTTCATGGTCATGCACAGTTCCCACCACTCGCTCTTTGGCCGCGTAATCGGCAAGCCTTGCTCCGGCGTGGCATAATCGCCGTAGCCTTGCAAGCGCGAATTCAAAATCACCTGCGGATTCGCTTGCAACAACTTCGCGCGAATCTCAGCCGCGCGCCATTGCTCCGCGCTTTGCTCCCAATCGCCGTCGAACCAAAAGAGATCGGGATGATAACGCGAAGACAGTTCTTCTAATTGACCAAAGTTGAATTGCACAAATCGCGACCAGCGCGTTGAGTCTTGTTCATAACGTTTCGTTTTGCCCGTGAAATTCGGATAGTCGGGATGCGACCAATCGAGTAGCGAGAAGTACAAACCGGCTTTCACATCCTGCGCGCGCAACGCGGCCAGCAACGGCGCGATCACGTCCCGCGCGGCCGGCGTTTTTTTCACTATGCTCAAATCGTTTTGCTTCGTATCCCAGAGCGCCACGCCGTCGTGATGCTTCGAAGTGAGCACGGCATAGCGCGCGCCGCTTTCTTTGATCAACGCGGCCCACGCTTGCGGATCATACTTCTGCGCCGTGAAGCCGGGCAGTTGCTTCATGTAATCTTCATGCGAGATATAGCCGTTGAAGAACGACCACGACTCGTCAATGCCGCTCACGGCATAAATGCCCCAATGAATGAAGATGCCGAGCTTCGCGTCTTTGAACCATTGCATGCGCTGCGCTTTGGCCGAGGGCGATTCAGCGGGCTGGGCTTGCGCGAAAACCGAGAACACGCCGCAGAGCAATAGCAACAGCAGTTTTTTTAATTTCATATCGCCGCCGCTTCACTTCTTGATACTTTGCCAATCTCTAATTTCAGGGAGAATTTGTATTCGCAATGTCATCCGGTAAGGACCTTCCCTCGTACTTGACACTTATCCCAGCGCGAGGGAAGCCTGATGCTGAAGCATCAGACTAGGAGATGCAAGCCCCGCAAGCGGGGCTGCCACCCAATTGGTATGAACCCCGCTTGCGGGGTTTCCACCTTTTAGCCTGATGCTTACAGCATCAGGCGGAGGTTGGCGGCATCATCGGTGAAAAATTTAGTCTCTTACAGAATAATATTCTGAGAGAGAAAGATTACAAGCCTACGCATAACGAGTCCAACACTTCATCGCTCCACAACTCCAAGCTCTCTATTCGTGCGTGCGATGCCGCAAGCGATCCACCGCAACCGCGATCACGATCACAATGCCCGTCACCACTTGCGTTACCCACGGCGGCCAGCCGTTGAGTTGGCAACCGGTGCGAATCACGGTCATAATCATTGCGCCAATCAAGCTGCCAACGATCGAGCCTTCGCCGCCACTCAAACTTCCTCCGCCAATCACCACCGCCGCGATGATGTCCAATTCCAAACCAACAGCCGCGGTCGGATCGCCCTGCTCTTGATACGACATGAGCATGAGGCCCGATAATCCCGCGAACGCGCCGCCGAGCGCATACACAATCGTTTTCACGCGCTCGACAACAATGCCGCTGAGGCGCGCGGTTTGTTCGTTTGATCCGACCGCGAAAATGTAGCGCCCGATTCGCGTGTGCGCGAGCATAGCCGAAACGAGCAGCGCGAGCGCAAGCATGAGCCACGCGCCCGGCGGAATCAGCATCCACTTGCGCTCCGCCGGAAGTATCGCGAGCAAGTCACTCAGCCATGATTGCCCGACGTTGATGGGCATGCTGCCCGCGAGTCCTTTGGCAAAGCCGCGCAAAATAAGCAAGCTGCCGAGCGTGATAATGAACGGCACGAGTTTGAGTCGCGTGATGAGCACGCCGTTCATCAAACCGCAAAACATGCCGGTGATGATGCCGCCGCACGCAGCGAGCAGAGGCGAAAAGCCTTGCGCGGTCATCAATTGCGCCACGACCACGGAGCTTAAAGAAATGATCGAGCCGGCAGAAAGATCGATGCCCGCGGAGATGATGATGAGCGTCATGCCGATCGCGGCCACGCCCACGATCACGGTTTGCTGCATCATGGTTTCGAGCGCGGTGAGACTCGTGATCTTCGCGTTGAGCAGTGTGAAAAAAAGATAAACGAGAATGAGTGCGAGCAGCGGGCCGAGTTTGTTCAAAGCTTTCATTGCGAGCTTGGATTGGTGGATTGATGGATTGGTGGATTGATGGATTGATGGAATGGTGGATTTGTGGATTGAGGAACCGAAGGCGAGGGCGTGAGAAAATTGGGATGATGGTCCTCAAGGTTTTCAGAAGCATGCGTCACCCATGTGCCTTGCTCTCTTTTCTTTTCCAGGCTCTCCAACAATTTCCAAAGATGGTTTTCGACCTCATAGTGGAGAGTGTCCAACTCCTCGAATTGTTGTTTGGAAATTTGTTCTGCGGCGAGAAAAGCAACGGCGCGTGAAAGTGTTTCTGAAAGGGAGCCGAGCGCGACGTAAACGTGCTGAATGTATTCGTGAATCGACCTTCGACTATATCCTTCCGAGATATTCGATGACACCGAGCTTGCGGCGTCCGCGATTTGCGCTCGCAACTTAAACTCGATCTTGTTGTCAACGTACACGATGCGACACACCAGTTTGTATAAATCAAGCGCGCGATGCCAAACACGCAAGCTCATATAGCCGCGATTCTTATTCCGCCGTTTCGTGTACTCCACCATCTTTCGCCTCCTTCTCGTTAATAAATGCACTCCATCAATCCAAAAATCCACAACTCCATCAATCCAATTCACTGCTCCAGCCATTGCTTCAAATCCGGCTTGATTACTTCCCGCATCTCCGGCGAGTTGAGATTTTCCAAAGTCACGAACGCAACGCCGGTATCGATGCGCTTCTCAACTTGCTCGCCGCGCAGATGCTGCACGAGTGTCTTCACGCCGAGATAGCCCATCTTGAACGGATTCTGCACGACCAGGCCGTGAATCTCACTCTGCTGCAAGCCTTCGAGCAACGGCGCGCTCGCATCGAAACCAACGAACTTGACTTGTCCCGCGAGTTGACTGCGCCGCAATGCTTGCAACATGCCGTAGGTTGAAGACTCGTTCGGCGTGAAGATGCCATCCACCGCGAGCTTGCCTTGCGCGTCCTTGAAACGCAGAATGAGATTCTCGCTCGCTTGCTGCGCCGAGGCGGTCGTTGCGCCCGCGTATTGCTCATCGCTCACGATTTGAATTTCAGGAAAAGCTTTGAGCGCTTCGAGAAAGCCGTCTTCGCGCGCTTCCGTGCTGGCCGAGCCTTCGGCATAACGCAGCAAGATCACGTTGCCTTTGCCATTCAACATCGCCGCGAGATTGCGGCCCGCGATGCGGCCGCCTTCGAGATTATCCGTGGCCACAAAGCTCACGGTGATATCCTCGGCGTTATCGAGCGCGGAGTCGAAAATGACCACGGGCACGTTTTGGCGTGAGGCTGCTTCAATGGGACGACGCAGCGCCGTGGCGTCGAGCGGCGCAACCACAATGCCCGAGACCGCATTGATGACTTGATTGTCGATCAGCGCGATTTGCTGCTGACGATCATCTTCCTTTTCCGGTCCAATCCAAATGATGGGCGCATTCAACTCGCGCGAAGCTTTCACTGCGCCCGCATGCACGGATTGCCAGAATACGTGCGTCGTGCCTTTGGGAATAACGGCGATGGTGGTCTCTTTGTTTGAATCGGATTTGGTGCAGGAGAGAAAGAAGAGAGAGCAGAATAAAAGTGAGAGAATGAATCTGGGGAATGCACGCATGTAAAAACTCCTCCTCGTTTTTTGATGACGCCTCTTGTGATTGTCATTCAGAAGGAATCTTTTTGCGCACTTGGTTTTTATCCCAGCGCTTAAAAGGATTCCTTCTGAATGACATGTTCTAGGGAATGAATGAACTAGCGTTTCATTTCCTCCGCAACAGCTTCGTATGATTCTCTCCGCCATTGATCAAATACAGCAACGGCTGCGGGCGGTCAATGCCTTCACGGAACGCGGGCCGCGCTTGCCACGGCGTGATCGAGAGCACGTTCGCCAGGTCCATCCAATATTGCAAACGGCTCGTCTGCAAATTCCACGTCATGTGAAAATGATTCGCGGGCGCGTATTGTTTGTATTCCATCATGGTCGCGTGCTTCGGCGTGACGAACGTGTGCGGCCATGTCGGTGTCGAAGTGTTGCACACCGCGCGCGCGAGTTTGTCGGGCAGCGCCACGGTTTCGGCTTCGTCCCAAATCATGCCGAACATGTTGGAGAGCGAGCTGTACGTCATGCGCGCGGCGATGCCGTTGATACCGCCGGGGCTGATGAACGTGACCGAGTTGCCCATGCCGGGAAAATAGTATTCAATCGCGAGCGGGAACGAGATGTTCTTCATAATCTCTGTTTCGCTAGCACCGGGCAACGCGGCCCAATCGAACGAAGCCGAGCCGGAGTTGTCGCCATCAACGATGCCCTTTTGCTCCCACAATGTATCGCCTTGCAGTGTGAGGCCCAACTCCTGCGCGAGCTTCTGAATCTCCCACGGCTCCCAAACTTTTCTGAAATCCATGAACAACGGCGGATTGCCCGCAGAGAGCCACGTCATGAACAACTGCGTGAGCAAGCCTTGCACGTCGGCTTCGGTGGCGTATGGCACTACGGCTTTCTTGCCGTTGTGATCGAACGTGGAATTGAACAGCGACTCCATAATATCGGCAACGGGCAACGGCACGCCGCGACGATCTGAACCCCATTCGAGCTGGCTCATGAAGCCGCCGCCCACGGCATCGAGGTCTTTCATCACATTGCGCACGATGAGATACATCGCGAGGCTTTGATTGAGGCGATGCTCGTCCAACTCGTTCTTCAACTCGATGCGCGACTTCGCATGGCCATCAAGCCACGCACGCAAGGCTTGCAATTCCTTTTCATCATAAGCTTTTTTATGAAGCATGTCCGCGAGCAGCTTCATATCGAGGCGTGAAATCTCCAAGCCGAAGTTGTTGCGCGTGGCGAGCACATGCGCGAGCGCGGTTTCCATGCCCATCGAGTCGTGGCCGAAAATGACGACCCGCCTCCCTTTCAAGCCTTGAT
>CAYNDW010000042.1:0-16741 GCA_964395375.1 uncultured Cytophagia bacterium | reverse complement strand
ACTCCGTGTGGCAAGAAGCGCAAGTGCGCTGTTGTAAGCCTGCCGAGACCGCTTCCGCAAGCCTCCCGGCGCGCTTCTCTACGCAGAAGTCGCATTCAACGCCGGGAACTGGCGATGGTATAATCTCTAAAGGCGGGTCATCGAACTCGCGTACTTCGCCGCGCAGGTGGCGCGAGACGATGACGAACGGTCGGGCGCACTTTGGGCAAGACCCGACCGAGTTGTTGATGCCACAGTGACCACATTTCAAGAACTGAATAATCATCATTGGCTGAAGCCGCCTATACTTGTTAAACTGCCCAAAAAATCGGCAAAAGCTGCACACCTCTGCCGCGTAAGATGAAGTAGCCTTTCAAAAATTGCCAGCCTAAATTTCTACGCGCAAACCAATCAACCGCATGTTGAGCAAAAAAAAAAAAAGCCACGGCCAAGCCGTGGCTGAACGATTGAAGAGTGGTGAAGTTGTGCAGAGCTTATTGCTTCGCTTCCGGCTGCTGCATCGTCGTGAAAATTTTGCTGACGCTCGCCACGATGCCGGCCACGTCGGAAAGGTTCGAGGGGATGATCATGGTGTTGTTCTTCGCGGCGAGTTTGCCGAACTCACCGAGGTATTGTTCGGCGATGCGCAGGTTCACGGCATTGATGCCGCCTTTGTCATTGATGGCATTGGCGATCTCGCGGATGCCTTTGGCCGTGGCCATCGCCACGCGCTCGATCTCTTGCCCGCGGCCTTCGGCCTCGTTGATGCGTTTCATCTTTTCGCCTTCGGATTTCGCAATGGCTTCTTGTTTATCACCCTCCGCGCGATTGATCTTCGCTTGTTTGTCGCCTTCGGATTCGGCAATAAGCGCGCGCTTCTCACGCTCGGCGCGCATCTGTTTCTCCATCGCATCTTTAATGCTCGGTGGCGGCACGATGTTCTTGATTTCGTAGCGCGTCACCTTCAAGCCCCACGGCAACGCGGCCTTGTCCACCGCGCTCACGATTTCTTGATTGATCTTATCGCGCTCTTCAAAGCTGCGGTCCAACTCGATCTTGCCGATTTCGCTGCGCATCGTGGTTTGCGCAAGCTGCGTGGAAGCAAAGGCGTAATCGTTGATGCCATACGAGGCTTTGACCGGATCGACGATCAGGAAATACAGAATGCCGTCGACTTCCACCTGGATATTATCTTTGGTGATGCACGTTTGAGGATGCACGTCCATGACCATTTCCTTCATCGATTGGCGATACGCGATGCGATCCACGAACGGCATGAGAATATGAAAACCGGCTTCGAGCGTCGCGCGATATTTGCCCAAGCGCTCGACGATAAACACCGTCTTTTGCGGCACGACGCGCGCGGTCTTGAGTAAGGTAACGATCGCGAGCAAGACCAAGCCCACGATCACAAACGTTTCTACCGATGAGTCTTCAAACATGCTCCACTCCTGTTTAGTTTAGAGGTTTCACTTTTAAAGTAAGATCGCGGCGGCTGAAAACCTGCACGGTCGTGCCCGGCGCAATTTCGACTTCGGACTCCGCGTCCCAAATCGTGCCGTTAAATTCCACTTTGCCGCCGATGTTTTTCGGCATGATCGGCGCGACCACCACGGCTTTGCCGCCTTGAAAATCGTCGAGCGATTCATAGGGCGCGAGCACGCCAGTCACGCGCCCTTCGAAAAAACGTTGGCCGTGTTTGCGAAAGAGCACGAGGGAAAGCAGGGAAGAGATGAGAAAAACTAAAAGCTGCTGGTTGAAGGTCTCGATCACGCCGAGGCCCGTAGCGAGCGCAACAACCCATGCGCCCGCGCCGAAAAAGATGATGATCAGCCCCGGCACGATAAATTCCGCGAGCGCCAACACCAGCCCGACGAGAAACCACAGCAAAGTTGGGTTCATGCTTTCGAGCATAAGTTCTCCTTCCTAATCATTCGATCTTTTGAAATTTGATTTTCAAATGTGGAAATGACCCTGCTGAATCTGTCATTCAGAAGGAATCTTTTTTAGCGCTGGAGTTGCTGCCTAGAACTAAAAAAGATTCCTCCGGAAGGACACGATGTCGGGAGCTTTGAAAGCCTCGTAGAGTTGTTTAAACAAACAAATCATGAATACGATCTTTCTCCAACGCGAGCAACGCCGTTTGCCCGCACGCGCGCACGGCGTGAATGAGCTGCCCGAAACGCTCGTCGCGCGTGAATCCTAAACGATAGCGCGCGTAGATTTGTTGCGCGATCACGCCGAGTTTGAACAAGCCATAGACAAAATAGAAGAGCATGTTGCCGATCACGCGGCCACTGCGTTCTGCATAACGTTCGACAAACTCCTGCCGATTGAGATTGCCCGGCAAACTCGTCAGCCCGAATTGGCGTAGCGCAATCGGATCGTTCGCCTCGGCCCAATACGCGAGCGTCGTGCCCACGTCCATGAGCGGATCGCCGATGGTCGCCATCTCCCAATCCAAGATCGCAATGATGCGCGAAAGATCGTTCGGATCGAGCACGACGTTGTCATAACGATAGTCGTTGTGAATCAGCGCAGCCGCAAAGCTTGAGGGTTGATGTGAAGCGAGCCACTGCGCCGCTTGCTCCATTTCGGCAATCTCGTCGGTCTTGGCATTCGCATAGCGCTTCGTCCAACCACTGATTTGCCGTTCGACGTAGCCTTCGGCACGCGCGAGCTCATGCAAGCCCGCGGCGGTGTAATCAATGCTGTGCAACTCAACCATCGTGTCAATGAGCGCAAGACAAATCCTTTGCATCAATTCCGGTTTCAGCTCCAATCCTTGCGGCGCGCGATTGCGCAAGATGACGCCGTGCACACGCTGCATGAGATAAAACGGCGCGCGAAGGATATTGTCGTCGTCGCAGTATAAAACTGGAGCGGGAACTTTGGGATAAATTTTTATGAGCGCAGAAAGGATGCGAAATTCGCGGCTCATGTCGTGGCCGCTTTTGATGTTGGCGCCCATGGGCGGACGGCGCAACACAAACTCGTGCTCGCCGCAGCGCAACAGATAGGTGAGATTCGAGAAACCTTGGGGAAATTGTTCGATGTGAAGAGGGCCGGAGAGCTGCAGCAAACGCTCGCGTAGATAGCTTTGCAACGCCGCGAGATCAATCTCCTCGCCGGCGCGCACAGCTGAAGCTTGATCGAGACAAGTGTCTTCTTTCATACCACCCACGCCGAAATTCTTTTGCCTTGCACGCGATGCACACTGGTTTTGCGTCCGCGCGTCTTCTTTTCGCGGCGGTCAAAGACAAGCAAGTAACCGCGCTTCAGGTTCTCGCTTTCCAAATACGCGGCGAGTTGTTCCAAGCCTTCGTTATAACGCCGCGCGCCGTACCAGAGTTTAAGCTCCACGACTTCTTTTTGCTCGCCATAGACGCACAAAACATCGATGCGTCCTGTGCCGGAAGCCACTTCTTTAAACGTCCAGCCTTTGCCGTTGACCAAGAGATCGAGATAACTCAAAAAAAGAAGCTGCGCAGTTGCTTCCTTAAAAGTGGGATGTTGAACGAGGGTCGCGCCTTTGGCTTTCATGAAGGTTTGAAATTTTTCGATGACCACGGGAAAGTCAAGTTCACCGCTGCTTGTGTGCAACCGGTTACTCTCCACGAGCTTTTGAATCCCCTCGTTTTCCAACTCATCTTTGAAATGCTTGTAGAGCACTTGTGCATAGATCGGATTACCTAGAACCAACTGCTGATTTGCTTCCAGGAAAATGCCATAACGCACGCCGAGATCGATATTGTCTGCGTGAATGTTGAATTCCCGTCTTCTGCCGAGGAGCAAATCCAAAATGACGGGAAGAATTTCGCGCTTTTGAGCATTGCGATATAAGCTTTCGAAATTCGCATTGCGCGAAGCCACAAGTTTTCGAATCGCGGCCTCCGCATGCGCAAGCGAAATTTTTTCTTGGCGATTCGGCGCCAACTCTTCGACCATGATTTTGGCGAGCATGGACACGAGCCACGGATGGCCGTTCGTGACGTGATGCACGCGATTAAACACCGCCTCTTCAAACTCTTGTCCGGTCGCTTGCGTGTGCTCTAAATAATATTGCCGGATGTTTGCGAGGCTGAACGCCGGCAGGTGATAATCCACGGCAATATTAAACGGCGAAGCGGAGCCGATGGAACGCGTTTCCTCGCGATAGCGCGCTTTGAGATTTTTGACGTCATGTACGCCCGCGAGCGCAATACTATGCGGCGCGGGATTGCGCTCGCGGTCAAGATACATCGCGCGCAAGTTGGCGAGGAAACCGATAATCACGGTTTCCGGCGCGGCGTCGGCTTCGTCGATGAGCACGACAAGTTTTTTCGGGAGCAACCGGCATAACTCGCGCAGCCAATCGAAGAATTGATGACGGTCACTCATCGTCGTGGCCCGCGGCTTTTCCATCGCAACATGTTCGACTTCTTTAAAAATACGCTCTGCAACATTGGTGTAAAACTCCGGCTCTGTGGCCTCTGCTTGCTGCGCGAACACTTCAAAGGAGAGCATGGCCGGAAGGAATTCTTCGGATTCAGTAAGACGTTGCCGCAAAAAGTATAGCATCGTCGTCTTGCCAAACTGCCGTTGACGATTGAGAACAAAATAGGCCCCTTCTTCTATCAATTGCAGCAACGCATTGATGTGAGGGGTTTGATCAACAAAGTAATGTTGTTCGGGGATAATGTTGCCTGTTACATTGAATTTGCGCATGTATGATGTACCTCCACGAACCTGTTTAAACGAAGCCAAGCCACTTCACCGCGAAAGAAGAACTATTATTCACACAATACTCGCGCCGCCATCGACGACAATCGTTTGCCCGGTGATATAATTCGAAGCCTCCGAAGCGAGAAACACCGCCACACCTTTCAACTCCCCCGCTGCGCCGATACGTCCCATGGGCGTCATCGCTTCGATGGTTCCGCGCGCGTGCTCGATGACTTTATCCGCCATGCGCGTGGAAAAGAAGCCGGGCGCAATGGCATTCACGCGAATGTTGTGCTTCGCCCATTTCGCTGCCAGTTCGCGCGTGAGTGAAATGAGTCCTCCTTTCGCCGCGTTATAGCCCGCGGTGTCTTGCACGCCCGGCAACGTCGCGATCAAACCGGCAATGGAAGCGATGTTGATGATGCGGCCGAATTTGCGTTTGATCATCTCGCGGCCCACGGCTTGGCAGAACAGAAACGGCGCAGTGAGATTGGTGTCGAGGACCGTCTGCCATTTGTCGAGCGGCATGTCTTCCGCAAGAGCGCCCCACGAGATGCCCGCGTTGTTGAGCAGAATATCGACCTGCCCGTATGTATGCAACGTGTGCTTGGTCACGTGTTGCACGTCGTTCGGTTTCGCAACATCCGCGAGCACGCCTTCACAGCGAAAGCCGCGCGCTTGCATTTCTGCAACCGTGGGCTTGAGCCATTCGTCGCGTCTAGCGACGAGCATCAACGCCGCGCCGGCTTCCGCGAGTCCTTCCGCCATTTCTTTGCCCAAGCCGCGCGAACCGCCGGTGACGAGCGCGACTTTGTTGGTGAGATCGAAGAGAGGATTGAGGGTGGTCATAGTCATTCTCTTTCACTGAATGAAGTAGAGAACTTGTGAAAAGCGACGAGCGAAAGGCGAAGAGCGCATCTATCACCCTTCGCCCTTCACTCTTCGCCTATCGCGCTACGCGCTTTCCACTCCGTACTTCTTCAAAACCTCCCTCGCCACAAAACTTTTGTGAACCTCGTCCGGCCCATCGTAAACGCGTGCGGCGCGTTCGTGGCGATACCAAAACGCGAGGATCGTATCATCCGTCACGCCGAGCGCGCCGTGTGCTTGAATCGCGCGGTCGAGCACGCGTTGCAGCACGTTCGCCACATAAAATTTGATCATCGAGATTTCCGTCCGTGCGGCGAGATTGCCTTCGGCCTCAAGCTTATGCGCGGCTTCCATCACCAACAAGCGCGCGGCATTGATTTCAACGCGTGATTCGGCAATCGCGTGTTGAATGGATTGTTGACGCGCGAGCAACTTGCCCGGCGCAAGCTCGCGCGTTGCAACTCGCTTGCACATGAGATCGAACGCGCGCTCGCAGATGCCGATCCAACGCATGCAATGATGAATGCGCCCCGGCCCAAGCCGCTCTTGCGCGAGCGCAAAGCCGTGGCCTTCTTGCCCAATCAAATTCGCAACCGGCACGCGGCAATTTTCCAGAGCAATCTCCGCGTGGCTCATGTAATCTTCGCCGGCCTCGCCCATCACGGAAATATTCCGCACGAGGCGAAAACCCGGCGTGTCCGTGGCCACGATGATTTGGCTCGCGCGTTGGTGCAGGCTCTTGGCCTCGGGATTCGTCACGGCCATGACAATCGCGAACGACGCGCCTTCCGCGGAAGAAGCAAACCACTTGTGTCCGTTGAGGACATACTCATTGCCCTCGCGCACCGCGCTCGTGCTCATCCACACGGGATTCGAACCCGCGTGCTCCGGTTCGGTCATCGCAAAGCAACTGCGAATCTCTCCGGCAATGAGCGGTCGCAGAAATTTTTCTTTCTGCTCTTCATTGCCGTGGCCGAGCAGTAATTCCATGTTGCCGATATCCGGCGCTTGGCAATTGCAGAGATAATGCCCGAGCGGACTCGCGCCGAGCGCTTCGCTCACGTGCGCAAACTCCGTGAGCGCGAGGCCTCTGCCGCCCAAACTTTGCGGCAAATGCGGCGTCCACAGGCCGAGCGGTTTGATGCGCTCGCGTTTTTCTTTGAGCGCGGGCAGGAGCGCGCGAAAACCGTTGCGCTGCAATTCGCTTTCGAGTGGATAAACTTCGCGCGCCATGAACTCGCGGAGCTGCGCGAGCGCCTGCGCAAGATTTTTGTCGATCGTCGTGTGCATGCGCGCTTATCGTAGTCCCTTTTTGCCTGTGAAGCAAGAAGATTTTCGAACACGAATTCGTCGTAACCTCAGCCATGAAAAAAATTGTGAGTGCGTCCGTTGAAACAGTGTCTTGCAAAGTGTAAGCAATGTTCTTTTAATCCCCAAAATAGGAGGAGTTATGAAACGCCTTATGGTTCATTTCATGCGGCCTTCGTTTAAGCACGGCGCAACGCTCGCAATGTTATTCCTTCTCGCCACTAGCTCTATGAGCCTGGCGCAAATCCTCAAGGGCAGCGCTAAAGCCCCAAATGCTTTTCCATTCAACCCAAATTTCTCCGACTCTCCCGGCGGCGTATTTTTTCAAACTCCGCCATACACGCAGAGCAAGACCCATGAGGTCGGCAATATTCGTCTGACCATCACCAACTTTGGCGAACTTGGCGGACGCGGCCGAGGGCCTAGCGGCGAGTTCCCGGCGCATTCAAACATTGAGCATCTCTTCACGGCTGCTCTTTGGATCGGCGCGCTCGTGGATAACGATACGTTAGTCTCCTTCGGCTTTGATGGCTGGCAAAGTTGGAATGAACTTTTTCCCGGTTTCACCGAGCAAGATTCGATTCATGAACGCACCAACCGTTCGGGGTTTCCGCATTATGATCCGCTCGCTATTTCCGAAGAAGATTTCATCGCCGTTTACGCCGACACGAATCGCAGTTTTGCGTGGGAAGGGCATCACCCTCTCGGCTTGGAGATCACGCAAAAAAGTTACGCGTGGAGCCGGCCCGGCATCGAGGACTTCGTAATCTTGGAATATCGCCTTAGGAATCTCTCGGCACGTCTCCGACAACCCAAAACGTTTCATAAAGTTATTCTCGGGCTTTACGTTGACGGCGATTGCGGCCACACGAGCGTTCCCAACTACTTTGCCGATGACGTTACGGGTTTCTCGCGCGTTGCGTTGGCGAATGATACGCTTGCCGTGGCTTGGATTAAAGACGATGACGGCGATAACGGATTGACGCCGAGCCTCGCGGGCATGGCTGCACTCAATGCAAAGGGTCGCGCCATTTCATTTAATTGGTGGGACCCTGCGAGCAACTGGGGTCCGAGCAACCTCAACAATCCGAGTGACTACTCGGGCCATCCCGACACGGACGCAAAAAAGTATCGCATCATGTCTAATCGCGAGATCGATCCCAATTCGAACGACGTTTCGTTCCCGCCGGATTTTGGTCGCGGCATCGATATTCGCTATCTGCTGTCGGTCGGGCCGTATGAATTGGCGCCGGATAGCACACGCAACATCGCGTTTGCTTATGTCGGCGGCGAGCCGGTCGACGCAAGCACGGCGCTCGAAGATCTTTTGCGCAACGCCGAAAGCGCGCGCAACGTTTATCAGAATTCGCCGTCGCCGCCGCAAACCGGTGCGCTCCAGTTCGCAACGCGCACCCCTGCGGGAAAAGCGATTGCGGACATGCGCATCAGAGTTCAGGGCCGCCAACTCGACGAGACCTTGCGCACGAACGAACGCGGCGAAGCGGCTCTTCAACTTTTGTATGATGATTATACGGTTTCGTTTTCACGCTGGGGTTTTTATGGCAAGATGCTTCCGCTCACGATTGCAGCGCCGCGGACCGAACTCGCTCCTGCGTTCGAACCGGGGTATATCGAAACGTTCACTGCGGCGCAAACTTGGTCGCTGCGCGATACGAGTGATCGCCCGCTCGCGCGGCAGTGGGCAATTTCTCCGGTTGCAAACCTCGGCTCTTCTTATTTGCGTCGCGATTATACCGGTGACGCCGAAGCTCGCGCCGCGGTCTCGGCCGCTTTTCGCGGCACGCTCACGTTGACCTCGCCCGTGATGGACGCAAGCGAGATGGCCGATCCGCATGTACGTTTCGCGCGATACTACAATGTCTCTTCCGATCCCGACGCGCTGGATACCTTGCGTGTTGCCCTCTCCAACGACGACGGCGCGACTTGGCGCGAACTTGCGCTCTATACCGCGCCGGATTCGGGTTGGCGGCTCGCAACGTTTCGCGTCGCGGATTTTTTAACGCCCACGGCGCAAATGAAAGTGCGCTTTGTGAACAGCGAAAACGCGGATGCGGCGGCGCCTCGTCCGGCTTATTGCATGATTGATGACTTCATTCTCGTTGCTCAAACCGCGGTTGCCGTCGAAGAACGGAACGAAGCCCGGCAGCCGGAATGGCGGCTCGCGCAAAATTATCCCAATCCATTCAATCCTTCCACCACTGTCTCTTTTTCTTTGGCAAAACCGGCGCGCGTGAGTTTGCGAATTTATGACGTGCAGGGTCGCTTGGTGCGAACGTTGGTGGAAGAACACCGCGAGCCCGGCGCATATTCACAAGTCTGGGAAGGCCGGGACGACGCTGGCGCGCTCGTCGCGAGCGGCCTCTACCTGCTGCGCCTGCAGGCAAACGAGTTTGTGGAAATCAGGAAGCTTGCGCTCTTGCATTGAGCGCTCGTTGAGCGTATAAACACGGGAAGGGAACATTTGTAATGCCGCGGCGTCGCGTTGGCGCTCGCGGCATTTTTATTTTTTGAGTCTGAATAATTCAGAATGCTTCAACCGCGAAGACGCAAAGGCTCCGAAGAGCAAAGGCTTATCCTGCTGTGATGAAAAAATTCAGTTTTTCACCTTCCTTGTTCTCGTCAAAAATCAAAACTTTGTTGCTTGGTGTCGTCATGGTATGAATTATTCAGGTGAAAGCCAGCCTCGATTGTTTTCAGCGAAAGCCGCTTGTCTTTTTCTCTCCGCTGATATATCTTTGCGCCCTTTTGGTTTTGACTTTTTTGAGCGACGCTCGGAGACTTCGACGAGCTAGGTGGAAAAGCTGTTCCGCCGAATAACACCGAAGCCTCCGAGTATCACCGAAGATTTTTCTGTTGTCTCGTTTGCGTGTTTTTGATTTATGGCTTGTTGGCGAACCGCTCCGGCAATTCATCAAGCAAAGAGGAATCTTTTGATTCGTATCGAACGCCTCTCCAAAACCTACGGCGCCGGCCCCTTTGCCACGCATGCCTTGCACCAAGTTGATTTGACGATTGCGCGCAGCGAGTTGATTGCGCTCTACGGCGCGAGTGGCTCCGGCAAAAGCACATTGCTCAATTTGATCAGCGGGATTGATCGCCCCACCGCCGGTAAAATTTTTTTTGAGGAAGAAGAGATCACGGCCATGAACGAAACGCGGCTCACACTTTTGCGCCGCGATAAGATTGGTTTCGTCTTCCAATTCTTCAATTTACTCCCCACGCTCTCCATTCTCGAAAATGTTCTTTTGCCCGCGCAATTGCAAAACGACGCCTCGTCAAACTTGAAAACGCGCGGCACGGCGCTGCTCGAACGTTTGGGCATTCGCGACCGGTTCGAAGCTTTTCCCGATCAACTTTCCGGCGGCCAGCAACAACGTGTGGCCATTGCGCGCGCGTTGATCAACAATCCACCGCTAATCTTAGCCGATGAACCCACGGGCAATCTTGATTCGGAAAACGGTTTGAAAATCTTGGCGCTGCTCAAACAGCTTTCGGTTGAAGAAGGTAGAACCGTGTTATTAGCTACGCATAGCCTCGAAGCCGCGCGCTTTGCGAATCGTCTTTATCAAGTGCGCGATGGGAAGATCACGGCGCTTGCTATAACACAATAAAAGTAGAACCACGGATTTCACGGATTCTTTTCTTGAGTGAATCCGCGCTAATCCGTGAAATCCGTGGTTAAATTTTCTTTCGGCATTCATCGAACTATGTTCCGTTTGCTCCGCCTCTTCAACTATCGCCATCTTCGCCGCCGGCCGCTGGAAACGATGCTGTGTTTGCTGGGCATCGCCATCGGCGTGGCCGTAATGTTGGGCATCGATCTCGCGAACGAAAACGCGCTCGCGAGTTTTCGTCGCAGCGTTGAGGTTGTGACCGGCCGCGCGACACATCAAATCGTCGGTGGCCCGAATGGCATCGCGGATTCGCTGGCGGCGCAGGTGCTGAATCAACCTCTGCTGCAAGCCGCGCCGGTGATCGAATACGTTGCTTCGTGTCGCGAGGCGGAGAAAGCGGCGTTGCATATTTTAGGCGTTGATCCGTTTTGCGAAGCGCCATTTCGCGATTATGCCGCATTGGCGCAAGCGGGCAAGCAGCCGGGTTTCGCCGCTAGCGCAATGCAGGTTTTAACGAAGCCCGGCGCAGCATTGGTCAGTGCAAGCTTTTTGCAGAAGCACGCGCTCAAAGTCGGCGATACGCTGCATGTGCTCGTCGGCAGCCAATGGCGCGCGTTACTCGTCGTTGAAAAAATCCCCGGCGCGTTGTTGGCGCGCCTCGGCTATGATCATCTCGCGGTTTGCGATTTGAGCACCGCGCAAGAGGTGTTGGATAAAGTCGGCTATGTCGATCGCATTGATGTGATTGCGAGCAGCGAACGGCTCGCAGCATTGCGCGCGGCATTGCAGCCGGGTTTGCAAATCGTCACACCGAGCGGGCGCACGCAGCGCGTGGACGACATGTTGCGCTCGTTTCGTCTCAATCTCACCGCGCTCTCTTTTCTTGCGGTGTTCGTGGGCATGTTTCTCATCTACAACACGATGTTGTTTACCGTGATTCATCGCCGGAAGCAGCTCGGAATTTTGCGCTGCCTCGGCGTGACGCCCAAACAGATTATGAGCACGGCGCTGCTCGAAGCGCTGACGCTCGGCGTGCTTGGCGCGTTGCTCGGTTTGGCGCTTGGCATTGTGCTCGCGCAATACACGACACAAGCGGTGAGCAAAACAATTTCGGAGTTGTATGTATTTCTCAAATTCGACGGCGTGACGCTGCAACCGTTTTTATTGCTCAAAGCTTTTGGTTTCGGCATGCTCGCCACATTGGCCGCGACGGCAGTGCCGGCATTCGAAGCGGCTTCGACTTCCGCGGCAACTGCGGTGCGGCGTTCGAGTTTGGAATCACGCGCGGGCAAATGGGCGCCGCGCTTTACGGGACTCGGCCTCGCGTGGTTGTTCATCGCCTTTCTGTTTTATTTGCTCTCCGAAAATTTTTGGGGCGGATTGATGGTCGCACTCAGTGTGGGCTTCGCCGCAATTTGCTTTACCCCCAGTTTAAGCCTTTGGCTCACGCAAAGGCTGTCGCCGTTGAGCCGCAAATACGCGGGACAACCGGGCTTGCTTGCTACGCGCGGTATTCGCGCCGCGTTGAGCCGCACCGCGGTGGCGATTGCCGCGCTCATGTTGTCGCTCGCGATGTTGCTCGGCATGCGTTTGATGATCACGAGCTTTCGCGCGACGATTGAGGCGTGGGTCAACCATATTCTAGAAGGCGACGTGTATCTCAGCGCCTCCGGCATTGCGACCGCGAAATGGCAAGCGAAGATCGCACCCGAGTTGATCGCGGAATTGACGCAGCATCCCGAGGTCGAAGCGATTGACCTTTATGGCGTGACGGAGTTTTCGTATCGCGGGCGGCCAATCTATTTGATCGCCATCAGCGCGGAGGTGGTGCAAGAGCGTTTGCATTTTCTTTTTTCAAAAAACGAAGGCCGCGAGAATTGGCCGCGGGTGCGGGCCGGCGAAGTGATCATCTCCGAAACGTTTGCGCGGCGTTTTCGCAAGAGCGGCGGCGACACACTGGTGCTCGCGACGGCTCGCGGGCCGCGCGCGTTCGCGATCGCCGATGTGTTCATCGACTATTCGTTTGAGCAGGGGCAAGTAATGATGGATCACACGACGTATGAAAATAATTGGGGGCCTTCGCGCGCGAATAATCTCGGCCTTTTTCTGAAACCGGGAGCGGACGCCAAAACTTATATTGCCAACTTGCGCCGCGCTCTCGCTGGGCGATATGCGGTGCGCATCGTTTCGAATCGCGAGCTGCGCGCGGAGGTGCGGCGCATCTTCGATCAAAGTTTTGCGCTTACGAATGTGATGCAAGTGCTCACCGCGATCGTCGCGTTTGTCGGCATTATCAGCGCGATCATGTCATTGCTCATGGAGCGCACGCGTGAGCTGGGCATTTTGCGCGCAGTGGGCATGAGCCTCGCGCAATTGCGGCGGATGGTATTGCTTGAATCCGGTTTGATGGGCGCCATTGCCGGCGCGATCGCGCTGCCGACCGGCTCGCTCTTCGCGCTGGTCTTGGTTTATGTGATCAATCTGCGCACGTTTGATTGGACGATTGCATTGCAATGGGAGCCGCTGGCGTATATGCAAACGTTGGGCTTGGCGGTTTTGACCGCGCTGCTCGCGGCAATTTATCCTTTGCTGCGTTTGCAAAAAATTCCAATCGCGGGCGCGATGCGGGAGGAGTGATTGATGCGTATCGGCGTCACGTTCTGCCACGGCTTGGCCGTGGTTTGATGAAAACGAATGCCACGGCCCAGCCGTGGCAGAACAGATTGAATCGCGCGGGCGAAGATGCTTGCTCTATGCCGCGACATACATCAATCACGTTCAGCCACGGCTGGGCTGTGGCTTGATGAAAACGCATGCCACGGCCCAGCCGTGGCAGAGCAGATTTGACCGCTATTATCAAGGTTGATATGAGCACGAACATAAACAACACCCCCCTAGCCCCCCTCAAAGGGGGAATTGTTTTCATGCTCATGTTGATGTGTGTCGTCTCCGCTCAAGAGTTGTCAAAACTTGCGCACGAGTTGCCACAGTCGCGTCGCGAGTTCGAACAAGCGCGCGCGCCGCGTGTATGGCGGTTTCCGCGCGATCATGGGCAGCACGAGGCGTTTCAAACGGAGTGGTGGTATTACACGGGAAATTTGCGCAGTGCAGATGGTCGTCGCTTCGGATATCAATTGACGTTCTTTCGCAATGCGCTCGCGACGGAAACTCCCGCGCGGCAATCGCGTTGGGCGTTTCGCGAGGGGTATGTGGCGCACTTCACGATCACTGCTGTTGATCAACAAAAATTCTTTTATGATCAACGCATGACGCGTGGCGCGCTTCAGCTTGCCGGCGCGGCGAACGATTCGCTTGCGGTAAACGTGGGAGCATGGTCGGCAAGCGGCGGAAACGATGCGATGCGTTTGCAAGCGCAGAGTGCTTGGGGCAGTATCGCGTTGGAATTGCGCGCGGCTCATGCGCCGGTGTTGCACGGCGCGCAGGGTTTGGTGCGGAAAGGCTCAAACCCGGGCGAGGCCTCCTATTATTATTCGCAGCCGTTTTTGCAAACCAGCGGGCGCATGCGCGTGGGCGAAGATACGATGGCGGTGGCAGGTGTGAGTTGGATGGATCACGAATTTTTCACCAGTCCGCAGCAAAGCGATGTTGCAGGTTGGGATTGGTTCAGTTTGCATTTGTCGGATTCGAGCGCAATCATGCTTTATGTGTTGCGCCAAGCTGACGGTTCGGTGTCGAAATTTTCCGGGGGAACGTTGATGTCGCCGGGCAAGAGTGCGACGCTTCCATTTGGCGCATTCGAAGCGCGGCCGCGCGAATGGTGGCGCAGCCCGGCTACAGGAGGAAAATATCCCCTCGTGTGGGAATTGCAAGTTGGAGAATATGACTTGCGTGTAACCGCGCCGGTGCGCGAGCAAGAATTGGATACGCGCTTGACAACCGGGGTGATATATTGGGAAGGATACATTGCAGTAAGTGGGAAAAAGAAAACGCAGCCGATTACGGGATTGGGTTATTTGGAAATGACGGGCTATGCGCAGCGGGTTGCTCTAAATGCACGCCGATGAGCGCCGAACTCGCTTATGCAATCACACTCCTACAACTTGGTAAGAATTTTACACCGCTCCGGCTCTTTCATTTCCGCACTTGTTTGCGATTGTTGATACTCTTTTATGTATTTGGCGCGGCTACTAAATTGTAATTGCGTTTGTTTCAAGGCAAGACAATCGTCTCGTCTTGCAACTGCTTACAGTTCGAAATTATTTGAGATGAACAAAAAAGAGACAGCCGGCGAATACTTTGCACGGTTGATCTCGCGGCTTTCGAAAGTGTAACGTGTTGTAATCTTGGGCGCGGTCTCTTGCGGATAAAATTTTCTTACAAAGTTGAAAACTAAAAACGTAAAAGAGCGCGTGAAGTCAAGGCTGGTATAATGATTGCCAAAATGTAAGCGCTTGCGCATGTGATTGCCGTGTTGGCCAAGGGATGGCGGCACGGATGCGGCCGAGGTCAGGCCGTCCCATCTAAAAAAATTGCGGTGACAACGCTCACTGGCGAGACGCAAGCTTTTCTGAATCAAAAAATCAGCGAGGGGCTATTGTTTAGCGGTTCGACAGGTAAGTCGTCCGAGATGATCCTGCCCGCTTCTTTGCGATCGGATTGCGAAGAAGAGCGGCTCGAAAAACCGGCGGTTGCTTTCAAGGACGAAGGACGCCGGGTTCAAACTACGGGCACTAGCATCGTGACAACTATCGAAGCACCCAAAGAACTCGACTATGATGCGATCCCTACCGACGCGGAGAGTTCGTATGGGAAAAATTTCGGATTCGATTATCACTACCCATTGGTGAGTCGCAGTCCCGAGATCAAAGAAATTTTTTCCCTCATTAAAAAAGTCGCAAAGAGCAATGCGACGATTCTCATTCAAGGCGAGACCGGCACGGGCAAAGAGCTGATTGCGGGCTTGATTCAGTTCATTAGCAATCGCGCGGACAAGCCTTATGTGAAAGTCAATTGCGCGGCGCTGCCGGAGAATTTGCTCGAGAGCGAATTGTTCGGCCATGAGAAAGGCGCATTTACCGGCGCGTATCAAACGCGCATCGGCAAGTTCGAGCAGTCGGATCAAGGCACGCTCTTTCTCGATGAAATCGGCGACATGCACATTTCCACGCAGGCGAAGATTCTGCGCGTGCTGCAAGATCAAAACTTCAGCCGCTTGGGCGGCAACAAGTCCATTCAAGTGGATGTGCGGGTGGTCGCGGCGACGAATAAAGATTTGTGGACCGAGATCGAGATGGGCAACTTTCGCGCGGACTTGTATTATCGCCTCAACGTCGTAACGCTGCACATTCCGCCGTTGCGCAAACGCCGCGAGGATATTCCCCTCATCGCCGAATTTTTCCGGCGTAAATTCTCGCGCGAGATTCGGAAGAAGAACAAAGGCTTTGGTCCGGAGACGATGGATTTGCTGTGCAACCATCAATGGCCGGGCAATATTCGCGAACTGAAAAATTTAGTCGAGCGTTCGGTGTTGGTCGCGGAAGAGGGCGAGGATATCACCGCGAAAGACTTGGCCATGGCCGGCAAGGATTATTTTGCCGCGGGCGGCAAAGATCGCCGCCGCTCCACCGATGGCGACCTGCTCAATCTCGACACGCTGAATTTGGAAAAAATCGAGAAGGAAGCGATTCTACGTTCGCTCGAACTGCGCAATTGGGTGCAGAAGGACGCGGCGCAACTGCTCGGCATCTCGCCGCGCGCGTTGAATTACAAAATCAACTATCATAGCATCACCCATCCCACGTGGAAGAAAAACACCTAACTTTCCGCACTTGATACAACCGCCTTAACCCTCCACCGTTGCACGCGGAGAGCATTGTTGCGCAAGATTTTTGTGCAAGCTTTCTTTCACACGATAGTGGGATTCTAACGGGCTGCGAAATACTTCGCGGCCCGTTTTATTTTGTAGGCGAGAGGGAAAGCGAAAAAAAGCAGGAAGCGGGATTCACCGCGAGGATGAGTAGAACCCCGATTTTGCATTGAATGTGACCGAACCCGCAATTTGCAAGGCCTCAGTGCCTTTTTCAAATCACCAACCTGAATTTTGCACTCGTGTTGCCGCCAACCTCCGCCTGATGCTGTAAGCATCAGGCTAAAAGGTGAAAGCGATCTAAAGATCGCTAATGACCCGATGGGTGAGCGCCGACTTTAGTCGGCTTGCATCTCCTAGTCTGTATCCCCTCGGTGAACCCATCTATCTTCTTTCGATTTGGATTTGTACCGTATGC
>CAYNDW010000041.1:0-16778 GCA_964395375.1 uncultured Cytophagia bacterium | reverse complement strand
ACCCCACCCTTCTTCACGCCGTCAGATTTTCATGGAAGAGAGGTGGGGCCTCGCATCGCAATGAGCGCGAGAGTTTAGGTATCCGAGCGTTTCGCCGGGGGCGCGCAACAATCCATGCTCGCGGACTTTTCGGTTTCGCATTGTTTCTGCGCCGGGTCGCACGCTTGCGCCTCGAAGTTGGTCGTGCCGAAACCGAGCTTGGAGATTTCACTTTCCAGCGCGGCCGGGGTGATGAGCATCGGGTCGAATTTGACCACCGCGGCATTCGTTTTCAAGCTGACTTCCGCCGCGTCCACGCCCTCTAAACCTTGCAACATGCCGGCAATTTTTTCGACGCAGGCCGGGCACGTCATGCCGTTGATCGCAATCGTGGCGCTATTGACTTCTTTCGCGCCTGAAAAGAGCGCGTATCCTGCCAGCACAATCAGCCCGCAAAGGGCAGCGATTCCGAACCGAAACTTTTTCATAACACGCTCGCGAAGTTAGTTGGTGTGTAAAAGTTGCCGCGAATATAAGCCATCACTGTTCGATTGTCAATATGGATTTTCGCTTGACTTTCGGAGGGTGTGGGGATATTTTGCGTTTGTAATCCTTGCGCAGGTTACGAACCATCGCAAGAATTGCCCTCCGCTTTTGGTTAACCAAATCCTTTAGGAGTCTTGCATGCAGCTTGGCGGCATTGCTTTAAATCGGTGTGGACGACTTAGCGTGCTCGTCTGTGTTTGGTTATGTGCTTGCGGCGTAAGCAATGATCCCGACGAAGTCGCCGAGGCGTTTTGCCAGCGCTATTTTGTAGAAATGAATCAAGCGCGCGCGCTGGAGCTTGCCGAGGGGCTGGCCGCGGAGAAACTGCGCCAAGAAATTGACCTGCTCAAAGGCGCTGCGCGCGCGTTCGAAGGCGGAGAGGGAGAGTTTCATCGCCTCAAGCCGTACACGGATTATACGCTCCGGAAGCGCTCGGAGAAAGACGAGGCGCACGTGCTCTTCATTTACACTATTAAAATCGAGGCGCGGCAAGACACGACCACTTTACACCGCGAACTCGTGCTCAACACCGTGCGCGAGAATGGGCGTTGGAGGGTCAACAACTTCGACCTCGCCGCGCGCTGAAAAAAACGAACCACGGATTGCACGAATGAGCACGGATTTTTTAAAAAAACTATCCGTGTTTATCCGTGCAATCCGTGGTTCGTTTTCTTGTGGCAAGAAATGGCTTGACAATGTGTGATGCGCTCTTCAAATTATTCCTCAATCAAATCACTCGTTGTTTCAATCATTAACGGAGAACAGGAGGATGCAATGAGTTTATCTGTAGTAAGTCGCATCTCGCGCGGATCGCTGCTCGTTGGTCTCGCGCTCTTGCTGCTCGCCTCTAGGCTATTCGCGCAGGGCGTGACCACGGGCGCGATGAACGGCCTGGTGACCGACAGCAAAGGCGGCGCGCTGCCCGGCGCGAATGTCGTGGCGGTGCATCAACCCACTGGAACCAAGTATGGCACCGCGGTGCGCAACGGCGGCGCGTTCAATCTTCCGAATATGAAGATTGGCGGGCCTTATACCGTGACCGTGAGCTACATCGGCTACAAAACGCAAACACAAGAGAACGTGTACCTCGGCTTGGGCCAGAACCTCCGGCTTGATTTTCAATTGGCCGAAGAAGCGCTCACCACCGGCGTGATTGAAGTGACCGCGGAGCAAGATGCGGTGCTCAACAGCGGCCGCACCGGCGCGGCAACCTACATTACGACCGCGCAGGTCGCGGAATTGCCTTCGATCAAACGCAGCACCCGCGACCTTTCGCGCCTCGATCCCCGCAGTGATGGCAATCTGAGTTTCGGCGGCAGAAATTGGCTGTACAACAACATCTCGCTCGACGGCTCGTATTTCAATAATCCTTTTGGCCTCGACGACCCCGCACCCGGCGGCCAAACCGGCGCGGAGCCGGTGCCGTTTGATGCGGTGGAACAAGTGCAAGTTTCGGTCGCGCCCTTTGACGTGCGCCAGGGCGGCTTCACCGGCGCGGGCATCAACACCGTGACGAAGAGCGGCACGAATCAATTCAAATTCTCGGCGTATAGCTTCGCGCGCAATGAAAGCTTTTTGGGCAATAGCGTGCGCGGCCAAGACGTCACTGCCAATCCCGATCTTTCCTTCAATCAATCCGGCATTACGGTGAGCGGGCCGTTGGCGAAAAACAAAATGTTTTTCTTCATCAACGCGGAGCTCGAGCGCCGCGATGATCCCGGCTCCAACTTCGTCGCCGATCGCGACGGCAGCGTGAAGTTCGGCGAATCGCGCGTGAGCGCTGCGACCATGGATCTCATTCGGCAGCGCATGAAGCAAGTTTATAACTACGAGACCGGCCCGTATGAAAACTATATTCACGAGACCAACAATGAAAAGCTGCTCGTGAAATTGGATTGGAACCTCAACGACAAGAACACCTTCTCGTTCCGCTATAACTTCCTCGACGCGCGGCGCGACTTGCCGCCGCATCCGTTCGTGCTCAGCGTGAACAACACCGGCCGCGGGCCGAACGCGAGCAGTCTGCCGTTTCAAAACGCCGGCTATCAAATCAACAATGATCTGCACTCGTTCGCGCTGGAGTTGAACAGTCAGGGCAGCAAATTCGCCAACCGTTTCTTCGCGAGCTACAATCGCTTCCGCGATTTTCGCGCGCCCTTCAGCGATCCCTTTCCCACCATCGACATCGGCGAAAACGGCGTGACTTACACCACGCTCGGGCACGAGCCGTTTTCCATTCACAACATTCTCGATCAAGACGTGTTTCAACTCACCAACAACTTCAACATCTTTTCCGGCAAACACGTCTTCACGCTCGGCTCCACCTTTGAGAGTTACTCCTTCTTCAACTCGTTTAACATTTTTCGTCACGGCCTTTTCTTCCTGCCGTACTTTCTCGATTTCGAAGGCGACGGCATTCCCAACGGCAGCACGTTTTTCTCGGTGCAAGATTTCTTGAACGCCACGAGCGGAGCCACTCCGATCAAGTTCAAAGAGATGGTCGGCAAAGGCCCCTTCAAAGGCGAGACGATCGACGTAAGCCAACTCTCGTTCTATGCGCAGGACGAATATCTTTTGTCGAAAAAAATCAGCCTGACGTATGGCGTGCGCGTGGACCTGCCGATCTATTCCACCGACCTCGTGGACAATCCGTTCTCGCGCGGCTTGAAAGCCTTGGATGAAAACGACCAACCCGAGACGGTTGATCAAAGCAAACTGCCGGACACAAAGTTTCTCTTCTCGCCGCGCATCGGCTTTAATTGGGACGTGCAAGGCGACCGCTCGCTGCAAGTGCGCGGCGGCACGGGCATCTTCACCGGACGTGTGCCGTTCGTGTGGGTGGGCAACAACATTTCCAACCCCGGCGCGAATCCGAATCTTTTCCCCGCGGTCGGCGCGCAGCAAATTAAAACGTCGGACGACGCCATTTTGCAACAGTCCTTCGACCTCAACGCCATGGTCCCGAATTTCAAGTGGCCGCAAGTGTGGACGACGAATTTGGCGTTCGACAAGAAAATCTTTTGGGATATGTTGAGCACGGTGGAGTTCATCTATGGCAAAGACCTCAACTCCGTGTTCGTGCGCAACGCCGATCTCGTGAAGCCGGTGCGTACGCTGCGTGATGGCCGGCCCTACTTTGGCGGGTCGGGCAGCAATGAGCTGAACGCCGACGGCGGCGCGGGCATTTACGTCATCGACAACACCGATGAAGGCTACAATCTCAATCTCACCGCGCAAGTGCGCAAAAATTTCCAGAGCGGCCTCAGCACCAGTTTGTCGTATAGCTTCACGCAAGCGAAGAACAATTTGAAGTCCACGGAAATCGCGAGCGTGCTGTGGCAGAATCAGCCCGTGCAAGGCGATCCCAATAAGCCGGAACTCAGCTTTTCGGAGTTTGGCAATCGTCATCGTATCGTGGGCGGCGCGACTTATAAGAAGACGTGGTCGAACAGTTTGGCCACGCACTTTGGTTTGTTCTTGGAAGTGGCCGACGGCAATCGTTTCGCGGGCGCGGGCGGCAATCGCTATTCGTTCATTTACGCGGGCGACGTAAACGGCGACGGTCAAGGCGGCAATGATCTCATTTACATTCCGAGCAACGCGGCCAACGCCAATGAGATCATCTTCAAAGACGTTACCGGCGGCAAGACCGCGGCGCAACAAGCGCAAGCGTTTGAAGCGTTCATTCTGCAAGATAAATACCTCAGCTCGCATCGCGGACAAATCGCCGAGCGCTTTGGCGCGGTGAATCCGTGGTACAGCAACATTGACTTGAGAATCTTGCAAGACTTCGCGATCAACGCCGGCGGACAGAAGCACACGTTCCAATTGAATCTCGACATTTTGAATGTCGGCAATTTGATCAGCTCCGATTGGGGCGTGCGCAAAGCCGCGAGCGCCGCGGCCACTTCGCCGCTGCAACTCGTCGAGTTCAACCAAGCCGGCGCGCCGGTGTTCAACTTCATCGGCCCGAGCGAAACGTTCATCGACGATCCCAGCTTGTTCTCGCGCTGGCAAGCGCAGATCGGCTTGCGGTATTTCTTCAATTAGAGCAAAAGCTTTTTCGGTTTAAAATAAAAACGCCCCGGCGAGAAATTCGCCGGGGCGTTTTTTTATCTATTATTGTTCAGCCCCGGCTTGGCCGTGGCTTGTATTCCGTCTTCAAGTTTTTATACGTGCGCGAAAACCAAGGCCCAGCCGTGGTTGAACGGTCACACACACGAAGAGTTTTTTAGATTTCAAGTCAGCGTGCGCTCGTCGCGTGCGCCGGCACTGTGCGCGACCACGGCCCAATTCCCTCGAGCACAAAATTTTGCAAAGCTTCGCGCCCGCCCAAACGTTTGACCGCGTCTAAAATTTCAATGCCCGCCAAGCGCTCTTCGCCGTCATAATCCGCGACAATGCCTTCCGCGAGTTCTTTGCTCGTGACGGTTGCTTCGCGAAAGGTAATGCTTAGGGCGTCGACCTCGGGATCGTACGTGATGCGCATATCGTCTCCTATCAGAAAAAATTCGTATACACCGTCACGACCACAAGTTCTTCCTCTTTTTCAACAAACACCGGGCGAACTTGCTTCGTGGTATAGAACCGGCCGTTCCAAACCTGGCCGAAAGAAAAATTATACCGGCATTCCAAGCGAGCGGACGGCGCCGTTTGCCAAGCACTGTTCAGCAAGGCGGTCTCGACTTCCGCTGCGGTGAAGCCGCGTTTGTGAACGTAACCCAACGCATGGGCGGATAATCTCATCGGCTTCATTTGCGCTTCCAATTATTCTCTGCTCGGGCACGGCAACATACCTCGCTGCCCATACAGATTCAAGAAAAGATTTCTTTGCTTCATTGCGCCAACAGCGCGTATCCGGTCAATGCGAACGCGAGATGAATGAGCACGAAGAAACCCGCGGCCAGCGCCGGCAAAAGCGCGAGCAGCCGGAGTCCGCTCATCTCGTGCACTTGCACGCCCGCGTCTTTGAGCTTCGCGACAAAATCCTTCAAGCCGTCCACGCTCTTTTCGAGGTTTTCTTTTAGCTCTAACGTGCGCGCTTTGACTTCGCCAAAGTGATCCGCGGCCAACGTGATTTGTTGTTTTGCGTTTTCCATTTTATCGCCGACAAAGTCGAGCGCGTCGCCCAATGGCCGAAAGGGATGGGCCTCCGTCACCGTGACACCGTTGACGACCGTCACTTGGCCGAGGCTGAGGCCCACGTTCGCAGTTTTTACATCGAGCGGCGGTCCGTATAATTTGTACTCCAACGGGCCGATTTTGATTTCATACTCTTTAAGCGAAATCGACTTGACCACGGTCACGCCGAAATCCAAATCCAACGAGCGCGTTTGAATACTGAGCGCCGGCACTTTGACCGTATTCAATCCTGCTTCGAGCTGTTGCAACGCTTGCGCGGCCTCGCCGAAGCGCTTGCCCGCCTCGCGCACGGCTTTGTCGATATGCCCGGTGAACTCCGCAACCTTGAGCAGGACCGGATTGCATTTGAAAATCTCCTCGCTGATTTTTTTAACGGCGAGGCTGCTGTGTTGGAACTGCTGCGCGAGTTGCGCCAACAAAGCGCGCAATCTTTTAGCCGGAGCGCGCAACGCAAGATAAGCGAGCACGGCGCCGGCGACGCCGAGAATGCCGTAAACGAGCAGAACGAGGCCGATGAGTTTCATTTGAGGTTCTCCTAATTTAAAAGGCAAAACCATTTGGGGCAAAGCTGTTTTTTAAAAGATTCGTTTTGCCGAGAATGGCATCGCCGGTTTGTTTTAGAAGATGATTGAACTTCTTTGACAAAAGGAGTGACCCCGAAAGATGAATCCCGCTTTTAAAAGTCGAAGCCCAAGGCGTCAATAATGCCTTTGCCCTTTTCTCGACCGACTTCCTGGTAAATTTCGAGCAATTCTTCGTAGATATTCGGCCCGCCAACCACCTCCCAAAACTCACGGCCAAGCAACACGGCCTGATCGAAGGGCATGTAATTTCGCGCATAGGCCCAGCGATAGTCGCTACGATTCGGGCCATATGGATTATATGCCATGGCAAAATAGGCTTTGACTTTTGGCCGAGCTTGCCCATGAAGTAAATGAAAGCGTAAAATGCGCTGCGTGACTTCGAGGCATTGCCCTTTGTTCGGCATTGGTGATTTCATTTCAAAGAAGAGCTTCGAACCATCTAAAGCGTAAATGTAGAGGTCGGCTCTAAACACGCGATCCTGCAAATCCGTTTGGCGGCGCGCCGCCAAAACGGCTTTAATCATTTGCTGCAATGACGGCCTGGACTTGCCCGCCGCCGTGGCGTGTTCAAAAACCGCGATCTGCTTTTCGATTTCGTTTAGAGCAGAAAGGCTGATCTTGCCGCCGACGTTATATCCTCTGTGCGCCTCCGCGTGATGTTCAAGGGCAATCAAGCGGGCACATTCCTCGAATGTTGAGCCGAGCCTGGTGCTGAAGCTGCGCTCGAAGGCATTGATGCGCAATAATTCCGGCGGAATAATGGCGGCGTGAAATGGCTTCAAACGCCCTTCCGGAGATGCTTGTGAGAGATAACTCTTCGGATCAATTCGTGGGGGCGTGCGGCTTTTGTACTCGTTGATGAGGCCTTGTATAAAACCTTCCAGGAATCCCTTGATCTTTTCTCGTGTTGTGGCGCTAATTGCACTCAAGTTGGTTGCCTTTCATCAGCATTTTTTCCAAATAAAAACCGACTCATAAAATTCTGAAGAGCGACGACCGGTTCGACGATTGACATGCCGTTGCACCACGGCCTCGACTTCTACTCCCGCAAGTTCGGCAATTTTTCCATATAACTCATTTTTATCCGCGGCCACCACGATCATGCGACCGCCACGACGCATGGCTTGAGCGGCGCTGCCCAAAACCGCCGCAATATCCAGCTGATACTTTTGCTGTGCGGCTTTGCTGGAACCGCCGGCAGCAGGACCTATTTCCTGCTCTCGCTTGTCATCCAATTTGAGGAGATGGTAGGCATATGCATGCTGTTCATGGTAGTCGATTAAGCCAACGTAAGGCGGGCTGGTAACGACCCCATCGATCGGAGGAACGACCGTCTTGCGGCTATCGCCATGATGAATCATCGTTTTAGCGTTTGTGCGTATTCTGGAAAATTCTTGAATCCTCTTTAGGCTGTCCACACTATAACGTTCCAAAAACTTGAATGCTTCGGTTGTAGGCTGACATTCGCGAGCGTGCTTATAACACCAATAGGGCGCGACTTGCGGTCGTTTGGGAAAATCAAGATCGAAGTGTGTCGTCAATCGAGCCGAGCGGGCAGAGCGACAAAGTATTATTTTCAGCAAATCACGATACTCATAACCTTCGCTATCAATGAGGTCTCGATACGCCAGCAACTCATGAAGAGCCCGTGGCGCAAACCACGCCTGCAAGTACTCATTATCCGGCACTGAGAGCCTTGCCGAAGACAAGGGTTCCCGTCTTTCTCCCCAAAAAGAAAGCTGGCTATCCTCTGCTTGAGTTCGGGCACGTGCTTTTCCTATAAGGTCATGAACTTCGTTTTTTACCTTTTGAAGATCATAGTGGGCCGTTTTCGCGCGACAAAGCATGATATTGAATGCCGAGACGTCATGTCCGATTCCATGGATTCCCATCTCATTGGCTTGAACTAAAGCAGTGCCGGAGCCGACAAACGGGTCGAGAATGATTTGTCCGGCCACGAAATATTTTCTCAAGAACACTTCGACCAATTGCGGAATGAATTTGCCCAGATAAGGGTGCAGTCGATGAACGTGCTTGGTTCGAATTTTTTCGGGCAGATCCGCCTCTCGCCAATTCAAATCGAGGCGCTCCAGCGGCGTGTCCGATTTGACGTTTTGGGGGATGGTTGGATGAGCCGCCTTCTTATAAACGCTTACGCGTTTTTCTTCATTTGTAAACATAGAACTCCATGGCTTACCTGCTTCATGCGAGTTGCAAACCAAAACGCCTGAAGGCGTCACTACGAACGTCGCGTTTACTCCTTCGTGCTGCCGCAGCCATGCACCCAATGCCGCTCGTCGCGCCCGAGCAAAACTTCCGAGGCTTTGGGGCCCCACGTGTTCGGCTTGTAACTCGCCATGGGCGGCGCGAACTTGCCGGCCCAGCCCGCGTGAATGCTGTCGACGAGTTTCCATGCCAACTCAATCTCATCGCTGCGCGTGAAGAGCGAAGCGTCGCCGTTCAATGCATCCAGCAGCAATCGTTCATAGGCTTCGGGAATCGCGCCTTCCCCAAAAGATTCTTTGTAGTGAAAGTCCATGTCCACGGACTGCACTTGCATGCCCTTATCCGGCACCTTGGTGGTGAAGAGCAAATGAAAACCCTCGTGCGGCTGCACGCAAATGCTGAGACGATTCGTGAACGAGCCGTCGTGCTCGGCATTGAAATGAAAAAGCTGCTGCGGGGGCTGGCGAAATTGAATCGTGATCTCCGAAGTTTTATCGGGCAGAAACTTGCCGGAGCGCAAATAAAACGGCACGCCTTGCCAGCGCCAATTATCGACAAACAATTTAAGTGCGGCATAGGTCGGCGTCGCGGAAAATTGTTCGACGCCGGGCTCGTGCATATAGCCTTCATATTGCGCGCGGATCGTGTACTCCGCCACTTCTTTTTCGCCGATCGGGCGCAGCGCGCTCAACACTTCGACCTTCTTGTTGCGCAGCGCGTCGGCTTCGTATTTGTGCGGCGGCTCCATTGCAATGAGCGTGAGTAATTGCAGAATGTGATTTTGAAACATGTCGCGCAGCACGCCGGCCTTGTCATAGTAGCCCGCGCGATGCCCCACGCCCACGGTTTCCGATACCGTGATCTGCACGTGGTCGATATAATTGCGGTTCCACAAAGGCTCGAAGATCGCGTTGGCAAAACGGAAGACCAAAATGTTTTGCACGGTCTCTTTGCCGAGATAATGGTCGATGCGATACACTTGATGCTCGCGAAACGCGCGATGCACCGTGTGATTCAACTCCATGGCCGAAGCGAGATCGCTGCCGAACGGCTTTTCGATAATGATGCGGCGAAAGCCCGCGCCTTCTTCTTCTTGCGACATATTGCTCTCGCCGAGCAGCGTTGCGCCCGTGGTATAAAACTCCGGCGCGGTGGAAAGATAATAAAGCCGGTTCGCGCCCTCGGGTGCAATGCTCGTGATTTTATTTTCGAGCCCGACATAGGCTTCGACTTTGGTCATGTCCCCGGGTTGATAAAAGAGCATGGGCGCGAAAGCCTGCCACTTCTCGGCGTTAAAATCTTTCGGAGCGAATTGCTGCATACCCTCGCGCATTTTTTCGCGAAAGCTCTCGTCGGTAAACGGGCTGCGCGCCATGCCCACGATTTTCGTGTTCGCAGGCAAGCGGCCTTTGCGAAAGTTATTAAACAACGCAGGCACGAGTTTGCGCGCGGTCAAATCGCCGGAGGCGCCAAAGATGATGATGACGGTGTGCTTCACGAATGGATTCTCCTGAATCGTTTACAAGTTATCTCAACAACTCATCAAGCTTATCAACGGTCCAACCCGCGTCGTGGAGAATACTCTTCAAAACTTTAGGATGCAGAATCTTGCCGGCGTGATAAGAGACGGTGACTCTCTTGCCTGCGCCATTTTTGTAGATACGATGGCCTCCACTTGAGCGCGCGAGATAAAAACCGTCTTTCTCCAAAGCTTTAATCACTTCAGAGGCCGTTAGCCGCGGGAGCCGGTCGCTCATATCGCCATTTCCAGCGAGGTGAGAATCACAGAATCAACTTGACGAATACTCTCGCCTTCTTCGATTCTATCCTCGACATGAAGACGAACAGCGTCTTTGATGTTCGCCATTGCTTCTTCATAAGTATCGCCTTGGGTGTAGCAGCCCTGTAGTTCCGGACAAAACGCAAAGTAGCCGTCCTCATCTTTTTCAATGATGACTGAAAAGCGAAAGGTTTTCATGAGGTCACCTCAAGTTGTGTTTGAATAAAGCCTCGCACCAACTTCCTGGTCATGTACGTTGCGAGTGCGCGTTTCGGATTGAGCTTCAGGTAGCGCGATATTCATGTCGCGGTACGAGGCTGCCATTCTTCCCGCAGCAGACCGTAAATCAACTCATCCACTTTCTCGCCGTCTTTGGTCGCGTGTTGGCGCATGCGGCCTTCAAAAATGTATCCGGCTTTTTCGAGCACGCGCGCCGAGGCGGGATTCCACGCATACACGCAGGCATAGAGGCGATGCACTTCGGCGTTTTGAAAAGCATGACTCGTCATCGCGCGCACGGCTTCGGTCATGATGCCGCGGCCCCAATATTCTTCGCCGAGCCAATAGCCCAAGCCCACGGTGTGACGATGCACGTCGCCGCGCGGAATGAGGCCGATACCGCCCACGGCCGCGCCATTGACCACAATGGCAAAATTCACCATAGGCTCCGCCGTGCGCGCGCGTTGAATCCAATCTTGCGCATCTTGCTTCGTATAGGGATGTGGAAAGATGTCGCGCAGATTTCGCCACACGTTGCGATTGTCGGCGTGTTGCACGAGCGCGTCTTCATCGCCGCGTTGCCATGGGCGAATGAGGGATTGCGTCAGTTTGATTTCCAAAACGGCTCCGCGCGTCTGCTTTTCTACTTTCTCTTTTTGTGATTCACCCGCCGCGACTTTGCGGCCATGGCTCTTTTGTTTTTCAGCGTATTTTTAGCCGAAAGGCTGCGTTGCTTTTGCGCACTGTTTTTCGACACCCGCGTCTCGTCTTGGCTGTCGTTGTCCGCCGCTTCTTCGAAATCGCCGAGCAACGAGCCGCGCGGTTCGTTTTCTCTGCGCACTAGGGCTCACGTACTGTGCTCACACACGACCGCCAATTGGCGTGCGAGCAACACGAGATAGCGCACCGTGTCCGCGGTGAAGTGTTGCGCTTCGCGATTAGAACTGACCTGCAAGACGCCGAGCACGCGCTGCGCATTCATGATCGGCACCGCGGCGAGCGCTTTGAATTCGAAGCTGCCGGGCGCGGACTCGTCATGCCAGAGCACCGGCGCGCTCGTTTCACAGCACTGTCGCGCCCACTGCAAATCATTCGGCTCCGCGCCCGCGGCCAAAATAAAACGCGGCGGCGTTGCTTCCCAACGCCCGAGGAAGACGCCGTCGCATCCGAGGACGCCGGAGATTTCCCGTGCAATGAGTTCACAGATTTCACGTTCCGGCGTGCGCGCTTCGATCTTCTGGGCGACTTGTTCCAACAAGAGCAGCGCGCTGTTTTGTTGCTGCATGGTGTGATCGATGCGCTTGCGCTCGGTGACGTCGGTGGCGACGATCATGACGCTGTTCAGCGCGCCGTCATCGTCGAACAGCGGCTCGATGTTGACGCGCAGCCAGAGATAATCGCCCTGCGGTTTGTGCAAACGCAGCTCGTGGCCGCGGATCGGTTTGCGCATTTTGATCAACTCCTGCATGCGCAGCACGATGGCTTCGCGATCCTCGGCGTGCACGTAGCGATAAAGCTCTTTGCCGATCATCGTGCGGCTGCGCGGTTCGAACATTTTATTGAAGGCTTGATTGGCAAAAGTGATCTTGCCTTCCAAATCCGCGGAGAGCACGAAGTCGTTCAAGCTATCGACCGTGGCGCGAAAACGGGTGACGGTTTTGCGCAAGGCGTCTTCCGCCTCTTTGCTGCGCGTCATGTCCGAGACCGCGCCGAGCAGGCGTTCCACTTCACCCGCGGCGTCGCGCACAAACGTGAACCGGGTTTGCACCCAGCGGGTTTCGCCGCCGCGCGCGCGAATGCGATATTCGAGCGCGCCTTCCTGCACCTCGCGCTTGGCGATGAGCTTGCCCAGCTCGTCTTGCACGCGCTGCTTGTCTTCCGCGTCGATGATCGTAAACCAAAACCAGTTGTCGCCGAGAAAATATTGCTCCGTATAGCCCGTGATTTTTTCCACGGCCGGCGTGCAAAATTCATAGTGCAAACTGCTCTGCTCGACTTTGGCGCTGAACAGAAAATCGCTGATGCGCGTGGCCATGTTTTGATAACGCTCGGAAATTTGCCGGCGGTTTTGTTCGGCGCGCGTGTGCGCGGTCAGATCGCTCACCAGCGCGACGACGCGATCGACTTTGCCCGCGCGGTCATACATGGGATAGAGAAAATGCGAAATGACTTTTAACGTGCCGGCCGCCGCGGCTTCGACCGGCTCGAGGTTCAACGCGCTCAACGGCGCCAATTTGCGCGTTTGCAGATTCACCGCTAGCGGCGGAATTTCCACGGAGGTGCCTTTATAGGCCTTCACAAAATGACGCAACAGATCGCCCTCGGCATAGAGCGGGTCTTTGAACAGATTGAATTTTTCCATCAACTCGTTGGGCGAGGCGACGCCGATCAATTGCAGATAAACTTTGTTGAAACGTTCGGCCACGCCCGTGCGATCGAACACGGCGATGCCGGTGGGCGCTTGTTCGATGAGACGTTTGAGAAAGTCGTGCGCATCCGCGAGGTGCTCGTCCACTTCCTTGCGTTGGGTAATGTCGCGAAAGGTTGCCAGCGCGCCGCCCATACGATTTTGAGAATCCAAAATCGGCGAGGCGTTCACCGCGAGAATGCGCAGTTGGCCGTTTTCTTGGCGCACGCCGATTTCGACATTCTCCACCGGTTGTTTCGAACGCAATGCTTTGAGCAAGGGGGAATCCGTAAACGGCAGGCGATTGCCGTCGGGCAAAGTGAAGCGCAGAGCGGGATCATCCAAACGCAGGCCTTGCAGCGCGCGATCCAATAAACGCTCCGCCGCGGGATTATGGCGCGTGATCAAGCCGTCGCGATTGTAAATGATCAAGCCGTCGACCATCGTGCTGAGCACGGAATGCAGCTCGCGATCCATCTCGATGACGCCGCTCACCACGTCGAAGACGGGCCGGGTTTCCCCGGCGGGCGAGGTTTGCCGGCGCAACACGTACGTGATATAAATCGAAGCGCTGGGCGCCAGCACGAAGGTCGCCGCCAATTTCGTAAGGAGTTGGATGCGCATAAAAGCGCGCCAGCGGTCGTCGCCGTAAAAACCCACGGTCGTGAAAAACAATCCGTCGACCACGAAAACGGTTCCGAGCACGAGCACGAGGCGACGGCCGCGCGGCCAGGAGGGCCGAAGATTGGCGAGCATTTGATAAAGAAAAATCACCAGCGCGAACGAGAGCGACAACGTCAAGATCGCCGCGAACGAAATGCGCCAATTGTGTTCAAACAAACGTTCGGGCAAGGCATTGATCGCGTAAAACGCCTGCGTCGGGCCGGCCACGCGAATGATTTCTTGCAAGAGCAGCGCAAAAAAATATCCGCCGAGCAGCACCGCCAAAAAGCGCCGCGCGTATTTGGTGCCGTCGCACACATAGACGATGAGCAACGCCACGAGCACGTTGGTATAAACCACGACCGAAAGAATGGGAATCCTATAATCCGGAGTGAGGCGCACGAGCGGAACCACGCCTGCGAAGAAGGTGAGACAAAAAACGCTGAGCAACGCAAACGCCCCCAGCAACATCGTGCCGAAGCGGCGTTGCCAATAATGCGCGAGAAAGACGAGCGCTTCCACCGCCCACATGGCCAGTAGAAGACTGAGGACGAGCAATGCAATTTCCATCCGGCAGGAGCGATTTTCGTGAATGAAGGGCAAGCGACACGGATGAACTCAACGCGCGCTTAAACTGCGCTGCGCCGAATTTAGCAAAATATCCGCGCCATGCAAGCAAGGATTCACTCGTTGCCGGGGGCGGCCTCGCTCCAATTGGCGGAATGGCGAATATAAACTTCGACGCGGCGATTTATGTTGCGGCCCTCGGGCAAGTGATTGTCCGCGAGCGGTTCCGCTTCGCCCACGCCGCCGTACGTCATGCGGCGCGCGGCAATGCCGTATGCGGCCAAAATCTCAAACACGGTTTTGGCGCGCTGCAAGGAGAGCCATTGATTCGTGCGGGCTTCGCCGATGTCGTCGGTATGGCCTTTGATGACGCACGTGGCAAAGGGATCGAGTTCCAATTTTTCCGCGATGCTGTGCAGCTTCAACCGCAGCTCGCGCGAAAAACTGCCGAGCTGATGTTCGCCGAAGCCGAACAGAAAAATCGGAATGCGCTCCACGCCCACTTCGTTCAAACGGCGGCGATGGCGAATGCCGATGGGCCGCAGCGCCGTGGTTGCGGTTTGCCCCAAAGCATCTTGCAGCCACAAAGAATAATAGCCGTTTTGTTCTGCCGCTAAATGAGCGGCGCCATTGCTGTTGCTCCCGTTCAGCGCGCTTTTTTTCACGAGCGCGTGCGGCCACTCCCAGCGAATCGTATCGGGCAAAGTTTTTTCGCCCGCGAGCACTTCCACGGTGTCGCGCGCGCTGTTCAAAATCGTGATGCGCCACGCGGTCACGCCCGCTTCCGCCACGGAATATTTCGCCACGAAGCCGCAATATTGCGGCTGCGCTTCGACTTCTTTTTTCTCCACCACCAACGGCGCGAGAATTTGATTGCCAAACGGCGGCTCGGCGGCAATGCTCACGCGCTGCCATTCTTCCTGCACGGAAACGTTTTTGCGCGCGCCCGCCGCTTCCGGTTGCGTGGAAGCAACAATGACAATTTGTGTCGGGCTTACACCCAAGCTATCGACGAGATAATCTTGCACTGCTTGCGCGCGCGCGCGCGCGAGTTTCTGCCAGTTTTTTTCATGCGGCGGACCGGCGCTAGCGCCGGTGAGCGCAATACTCGCTTGCGGATAGCGCCGCAAGCGTTCGCCAATCAAGTTTAGCGCGTTGCGATAAACAAAATTGATCTCGCGCGCGTTTTCCGCCACGAACACGTTTTGCCGCGGACTGAGCACGTCGTAACGGCCGCTCGCGAGCGCGCTTTGATTCGCCGGAAAAAAGATGCGCGGGATGATCGGCAACTCATCCAACACGTTGCGCACTTCGATCACGTTTACGCTATCGACCGTGGTAAAAATTTCCGGCGCGAGCTTGGGCATGGGATTCACGCGCACGTGCAACGGCAGATGCCGCACTTGTGCGCCGGCGGTCGCGGTGACAATGAACGGATAATCGCCCGGCACCAATCCGCCCTCGGAGTGCAGCGCCAAAACCACCTCCGCATTCGCGCGCACTGCGGTTTGAGAAAAACGCGGGCGCAGATGCGGCGGCAGGTCTTGCGCGGTCAACGTAATCGGCGTTTTGAAATCATCGCGGCGCAACACGGTGAGATGATAGATCGGCGTGTCGTTGGGCAAAACCTCGCGCGAAGGCGGCATGGCTTGCAAGAGAAAATCCGGCGGCGCTTCCGCTCGGTTGGAAGGCGTGGTGGGCAGAAGGAAAATCATACCCACTTCATGCGAGCCCGCGCTCAACAAATTGAGATCGTTCGCCGGCAGGTTGAAGCCGTAAAATAGCGCGGCGCGCTCATGCACGCGCACCTGCCCTTCGACCGTCGCATTCTCGCCGCCATAACCCGCGCGCAACTTGCCCAAACGCGTTGAAAAAATTTCCAGGCCGAACGTGGGCCGCCAATTTTCACGGCGATATTCCAGCCCGGCGTCGAGGCGCACGAAACCATGCGTATAGTTTGCGCCGAGCAACGCTTCGCGCGGCAGGCGATACGCAGGCGGAGCGAGCGCGAGATTGGGCTGATTGAAATGAAACAAAGAAGCGCCGAGCGTGAAGTGCTCCGTGAGTTTGCCGATCACACCGAGGCTCGGATCGAACACCGTGCGCGAATCGCCCCGCAAAAAAACCGGATCGCCGGCATCGACGAGATCGAACTTATCAGCTTCATAACCGCGCATGAGCACGCCGAGATCGATGCCGAGCGCAAGCCGATCGTGCAGTTGATAGGCCAACGCGAATCCCAAACGCGCGTCGCGATACCACGGCGAATTGAGCCAGCGCACATGCGCGCCGAGGCCGAAGTTGGAATGAAAAACTCGCGGCCAACTCGCGGCGAAGAGGGAGTTGCGTAACGCAAAAGTGTTGTTCGCAATCGCGCCGGGGTAAATCAATTTCAAACCGACATAAGCCTGCCCCGGCAAAGCCGCGGCGCTCGCGGGATTGAAGAACAGCACGCGCGCATCTTGCGTCGCGGAGGGATTGATTGCGCCGGAGATTTGCGCGGAGGCAAGAGCGGGAAGGAGGCCCAGCAGGGCGAGGAGCGTAAGGCGCAAATAATTTTTGTATTTTGATATCCGCATACGATTACCACGAAAATGGCGTTTGTAGTAGCTCCTTATGAGTTTTGACTTTCTAAATCGGTAACCTCCTCCACGAGTTGTCATTC